>JBAYNS010000129.1:0-2542 GCA_041678625.1 Candidatus Peribacteraceae bacterium | reverse complement strand
TCGACACTGGGGACAGATACGCCGTACAAGACGTTGAGCCATGATCACTTCCAGTGTGGATGCCAAAAGAAATGGTTCCACCCCCATATCCAGCAGACGAGGAACTGCGGTTGCCGCATCATTCGCATGCAGCGTGGAAAAGAGCAGATGCCCCGTTAGAGCGGCATTCACCGAAATATCTGCTGTTTCTCCATCGCGAATTTCTCCTACCAGAATCACATCAGGGTCCTGGCGAACCAGTGCTCGCAGGCCGCTGGCGAATGTAAGATTTGCTTTGTTGTTTACCTGAATATGATTTACCCCTGCGATTTTGTATTCCACAGGATCTTCGATAGTGGAAATGTTTACATCAGGTGAATTCCTGAGTTTCATGAGCGCATAGAGTGTTGTGGATTTTCCGGAACCGGTCGGTCCTGTTGTCAGAATCATTCCGAACGGTTTAAAGGAAACTTCCTTCAGAATCTTCTGGTGTTCCTGGCTGAATCCCAGATCACCAAGTGTCAGGTGCCGTACATATTCCGAAAGCAGACGCATTACTACCTTTTCGCCATCGACAAGTGGAACAACCGATACGCGAATATCGAGTGCCCCCGTTGCCGTCTGATGACGGATAGCTCCGTCTTGAGGTTCAAAGTGTTCATCAATGCGCATATTGGAATCGATCTTGATGCGATTGAGCACGCCCTCGTAATGCTCTTTGGGGATTCGTCCTGCTTCATGCATTACGCCATCCACACGGAAGCGGACGACGACGATTTTCTCCTGCGGCTCAAAGTGAATATCGGAGGCACGCAGATGTATTGCATCGTCGAGAATTTCTTCCAGAATTTCCGGCGCAACTTTGTGCTGCTCTTTGATGATTTGCTGGAATCGCGTTGCCAGCGGCTTGCGGTAGTGTGCAAATGCCGATTCCACTCCCACTGCCGGGGAATACACAATGACAATCTTCCCCGTGTAGCGCCTGTTCTCTTTATCGTTTTTCTTGCCGAGAGAAAGCGAGAAGGAAGACTTCTTTTTGCTCTTCGTTTTTTTTGCTTTCTTGCCTTTTGCTCCTTTTCCCGGCTCTTCCTCTACCTCTGGTATCACCGGTTCCTCCTGATCAAAGTTTAAACGAATGGCTTCTTCCAATTGAGGATTGCCGGGATCGGATGTTGCCACCGTAACGCTCTTCCCCTCTACACGAACAACTATGACATTGAATGCTGCAGCGATTTCTTCCGGCAACCGTGTGATAATGTCCGCTGGCGGAGGATTGCTCTGCAGATCGTAGAACTCCAGACCGTAGTGCTCTGACAATGCGTTCTCGTAAAGCTGTTGGGTAAGCAACCCCTGTTGTATCAGCTGTGTGACGAGCGAAATGTCGTTTTTCTTAGCAAGTTCCTGTGCTTTTTTCAGCTCGTCTTCACTGACATAACTTTGTTCCAGGAGCATTGCGCCGATATCGATATCAGAGAGTGCCATAGTTTTATTTTGTAGAAGAATGAACTTGGGAAACGATTTCAGAAATTGGCGTATTGGATTTTACAAAGTACCCTTTGGCTCCCAGTTGCTGCGCGCGTTCTTTGTCTTCTTCCTGCCCAAGATTAGAGAGCACGATAACCGGAGTTTTGCATTTGATCCTCTTCATTTCCTCCAGGAATGTAAATCCATCGACTTTTGGCATGATGAGATCAAGCAGAATAATGTCTGGTTTAAATTTCTTTGCCATACAGATTGCATCTTCTCCGTCTGTGGCAATGTGCGTCTCAAACCCATCGTGCGCAAATTTGAGTTCCAATGCATGTGCAAGCGGGCGCTCATCTTCTACGATGAGAATTTTTTTCTTCTTGCCTCCAGCGGATGCTTTGGCAGGTTTTGTTTGTTCCTGAGAGGTATCAGCCTCCTTTGGAGCCTCTGCCGTGGCGCCCTTTGGTTTCTTTGGGTTTTTCTTTGGCATAAGCACAGAAATATCCTCTAATTGTAGCAGAAAACACGCATTGAGGCAACGCAGGAATACCGCTACACTGCCATCCTGTCACTCCCGTACTTTCTCAATTCGCTCCAATCATGAAAAAACGCGCTCTCCTCTCGGTATCCGATAAAACCGGTATCGTTGAATTTGCCCGTGCTCTCAGCGATCTCGGCTACGAGATTCTCTCCACAGGGGGGACCGAAAAAGCCCTTAAAGAAGCCAAAATTCCCGTTACTCCGCTTGAGGATATCACCCAATTTCCCGAATGTTTTTCCGGCAGGCTCAAAACGCTCCATCCGCTTGTTTTTGGAGGCCTCTTGTTCCGGCGCGATGATCCCGATCATGTGCAACAGGCTGCAAAACTTGATATCGAGCCCATCGATATCGTTGTTGTCAATCTCTACCCCTTTGAGGAAACGGCAGCCAAGCCCGGAGTAACCAGAGAGGAACTCATTGAAAAAATCGATATTGGCGGGCCAAGTCTGCTGCGTGCCGCCGCAAAGAATCACTCAAGTGTAACGGTCATCTGCGATCCCGATGACTACGACCGGGTGGCTGAGGAGCTGCAAACTTCCGGAGGAACTTCGCCCG
>JBAYNS010000128.1:0-2558 GCA_041678625.1 Candidatus Peribacteraceae bacterium | reverse complement strand
TCTTCCTGGTGGCTTCGGGATTGCTGCACTGGTTTTCCACGGGAACGTACTTTGAACTCAAACGTTCCACCGGACTGGTGCTGTGCCTTCTCGCGTTCCTTGGCATGATGCACATGCAGGCGCCTCTGGAAGATATCGGCACGCACCGTGATGAACTGGCCGGTGCCATCGGCTTTACCGTGAGTCTTCCCTTTGTTCTCCTTACCAGCCGATTGGTGGGATACACGATTCTGGGAGCGGTCTTCCTTATCGGTATCTTCGTTTCGTTTGAACCGGATCTGGGTGCTATGGTGCAGAGCATCATTGCGCTGGTTCTCCCCAAGAAGAAACCTCAGCGCACACGGAGCAGAAGTGCAGCTTCCGAAGATGAAGATGAAGATGAGGAGGATGAAGACGAGGAAGAGGATGAAGACGAGGAAGAGGACTATCCCGATGAAGAGGATGCCGAGCTGAATATCATTCGTCCGATTTTCGCCAAGCAGGTTGCCAAAGAGAAGGCAAAGAAGAATGTGAAGGAGAAAATCAAAGACACTCTGCAAATGAAGGATACGCGTTTTGAAGAGTGGACGTTCCCCTCCTTTGAATTGCTGGATGCTACACAGAGTGAAGTGTCCATTGATGACGAGGAGCTCAAACGGCAGGCGCGCCTGATCGAGGAAAAGCTCGAGGAGTTCAATATAGATGTCACGGTCCGCGATGCTCGCCCCGGCCCAACCGTCACCCAGTTCACCCTGCAACCGGCCGAAGGCGTAAAACTGAGCAGAATCGCTAATCTGAAAGATGACCTTTCGCTCGCACTAGCCGCTCAAAGTCTGCGCATAGAGGCACCGATTCCGGGTAAAGCGCTGGTAGGTATCGAAATGCCAAACTCCAAACGCACATTGGTGCATCTGCGCGAAATTCTGGAGAGTCCTCAATTTATCCAGGGCACTTCGCCGCTCTCTCTCCCTCTGGGTCGGGATGTATCCGGGGAAGCGATGGTTGCGGATCTGGCAGAAATGCCTCACCTGCTCATTGCCGGCGCAACGGGTTCGGGGAAGTCGATCTGCATGAATACATTTCTCACCGCTCTACTCTTTCAGAATGCTCCGCACGAGCTCAAATTCATTTTGATTGATCCCAAGCGTGTGGAGCTTATGCTGTACGACAATATTCCGCATCTGCTCACTCCTGTTATCACCGATGCAGAGAAAGCACTACAGGCATTGCGATGGGCTGTTGCGGAAATGGGCCGGAGGCTGCACCGATTCTCCGGCGAAGGAGCACGCAACCTGGATGAGTACAACGAAAAGCAGATGGAGGAGGAGAATGTCCTACCACGCGTTGTGATCGTGATTGATGAACTTGCAGATCTGATGATGCGACAGTACCGGCGCGACACGGAAACGATGGTTGCACGCATTGCACAAATGGCACGCGCAACGGGCATGCACCTGATTATTGCTACGCAACGTCCAAGCGTGGATGTGATCACCGGACTCATCAAAGCGAACATTCCTACGCGCATCGCCTTCCGCACGGTGAGTGCGGTGGACTCGCGCACGATCATTGACTGCATCGGCGCAGAGGATCTTTTGGGGAAAGGAGACATGCTCTATATGAACGCTGCGACCCCAAACCCCTTACGTGCTCAGGGTATCTACATTAACACCAAGGAAGTGGAACGCGTGATCAATGCAGTGAAGATTGCCGGAGGCGGCAAGATCACGGAGCAGATCGGACTCAGCGAAGAGGATGAGGATGCAGAAGGCACCCCGAAATTCGAGACCATTGATCTGGAAGCCGATGATAACGGCGGCGATGAGCTCTTCTTTGAAGCGGTGAATGTGGTGCGCTCTGCAGGCAAAGCATCGGCAAGCCTCCTGCAGCGCCAGCTGAAAGTTGGCTATGCCCGGGCAGCTCGCCTGCTCGACATCATGGAGGAAAAAGGATTAATTGGTCCGGCAGATGGCGCAAAGGCACGAAAGATCTATATGGAGACGGGAGCCGCATCATCGTAAAGAGTGTTTCATTTTTCCTCCTGCTTCTCCATAAGCTCTTTTGCACTTTGCGCAGTTGATGCTCTTTGACCATGCAAAAATTCTTTTGCTGCTGGAGAAGCTTCTTGTCCTGCTGAAGCTAGCAAATCCGGATCAAAGGTATCAGGAATGACATCCCCTTCAGCTTTCGGCAATCTTCTTCTTCTGGTCATATGAGTCTGGGGAAAAGTACCTTTAGATTCTCAAACCCAATTCCTGTTGTCAACGAACTGAGATGAATGTTGCTACAATGACACATGATGCAACTACTCATCGGTACGAACAATGCTGGCAAAGTCATAGAGATTTCGGAAGTTTTGAGTGGCTTGGAACTCGATCTGAAAACTCCCAAGGACTTTGGTATTCAGGAGCAACCGGAGGAAACCGGCACGACATTTAAAGAGAATGCCGTGCAAAAAGCACAACACTTCTACAGTGCCGCTCGTATGCCAACCATTGCCGATGACTCCGGCATTATCGTGGAGGCGTTGGAGGATGAACTCGGGCTCCACACGCGGCGCTGGGGCGCGGGACCCGCCG
>JBAYNS010000127.1:0-2641 GCA_041678625.1 Candidatus Peribacteraceae bacterium | reverse complement strand
GATCCACCTGCTGCAGAAGAGCCGTGATTGTATCTACCAGCAACACACCTTGCACATCCGACTGCGAAACAGTGCCATCTGGCACTGCGGCACTCGCTTCCAGCACCGCTTCTTTAATGATGTACGCATGATCATCAGGAAGAACTGCAGAGACTTCTCCTGTTGCTTCTGCAAGCGCCTGACTGATAAGTAATTGTAACGCTACATCATCAGAAGCACCGGCAACAGCAAGAAGGGAATCTCTGTATTCTTCCAATGGAATACGTACTGCCTCTACATCACCTTCCTGCAAAAGCGCCGTCGCTTCGTTGAGACGGACATTCGCCTGATCCAGACGTTTCTGTGTCCGCGCTTCTTCATTGAATGTCAGAAGGACATCCATGGTTTCTGCCATGCGCTTAACGGGATACAGAGGTGACGTGGGCAAAATGCCTGCACGGGCTGCACGACGTTCCTGCTGCAACTGTGCAATGGCTTTGCGGTGCACAGCATCACGTTCAAGATTTTGCGTTACCCAATCATCTTCGTACTGTTCATCACCGATCTTCTTTACCACCAAGACTCCTTGTTCTGTGAGTCTGGTGCGTTCACCTCCTACCAGATACACGGTCTCTGATCGCTGTGTGACCTGTGCACGACGATGCCAAGTGAGTACATCCACATCGGTATTTTCCATAATGGATACACTGCCTTCTTGCACCATCACACGGCCGTATTCCGTTTTGATCTCTAATCCTCTGAGTGGTTCCGGAATAAGCCCTTGTACCCATATCTGGCCGGTAAACAGCGTAAGTGTGGGGCCAAACGCTGGTTCTGTGCTCGTCGGATCATTGGTATTGTGAAGTTGCACGGTTGTGTGTGTACCCAGACGTATTACACCGTCATCCCGCAGAAGAATGCTCGCCTCTCCATCATAGGTACGCAGCATCATACCGGGCTCCAGACGGATTTCGGCATCTACAGGCTGCCAGAATCCTCCAACGGAAATGGCAACTTCGCCACGCGTAGGAAGCAACGTCACTGCACTATCCGCAACGGTACTGGGTGCTAGGAAGAGCTGTGGGCCGGACTTCACCAGAAGTGCAAAAACCACAAAAGCTGCTACCCACTTGAATGCCCACTGCCCGCTGAAAGAAGCACGCGCAGGTTGCAAACGAGGAATTACATACGAACGCAATGTGAGGTTGATATCCTTTGGTGGCGTAAGCAATATGCGCAAACGCTCCAGAAATGCCTGACTCTGTGCGCACTCAATGCGCCCGAGAACTTGTTGCCAGACCCGTTGTTGCGTACTGCGGGATGGCGAGAGTGCCTTGTACACCTCCTGCAATACAACAGGCGCAGCAATGCGTGCGCTTATCTGCTTGCGGATACGCTCGCGGGACCCCGCAGGGGGGTCAAGCTCGCGAGCGAGCCGTTTGAGGAGTGGGTCGGAGGTGGACATCCAGTGAATAAAACGGAAATAAATGGCTTCTGTTACACAATTTCCATTATTTCTTCCGGGAGGAGCTCCTTGAGCTTCTTCAGAGCCCGGAATTTGAGGATCCTGAGCGATCCTTCGGAAATTTTTAGGATTGCGGCAACTTCAGAATTGTTCCGTTCCGCAAGGTAGCAAAGGGAGAGAACTTCGCGGTAGCGCGGTGGCAATTCCTGCATGGCTTTGCGAACCCCGGTAAGAACGTAGGAACGTCTGGTACGCGAATCTGCACGATTGAGTTCGTCCGGGTCGCTCAGATTTTCGGGAATTTCATCCCAGGAACGATGCGAACGGTATGTATCCACAACCGTGTTGCGTGCAATGCGAAAAAGCCATGCACCGAACGGAATATCTTTGCGCTCTTTGTACGTGCTGATCTTCTCCCAAGCTTTTACAAAAATTTCAGCCACCAGATCTTCCGTTACTTGTTCAGGAACACGCACCGCCGTGTAGCGATACACGGACGGAAAGAAGTGATCGTAGATCTTGCCGAACGCCTCGGTATTCCCCTGTTGGGAAAGAGAGACGAGCTCAGGGAGGGCAGATGGGTCCATCACAGAGATGGGAATTATAGCGCAAAAACCCCATTACCATAACAAAATATCGATATTCTTACTCCCATTCTATGGTCCCTGGTGGCTTGCTGGTGAGATCGTAGAAGACAAGATCAATGCCCGGGAGCGCAAGAATCCGCTTCGTCATTTTTTGGAGAATCTCTTCAGGAAGAACAGCGGCATTTGCCGTCATTGCATCGGTAGATTCGATGGGGCGCAGCACAATGGATTGCCCTCCTTCTGACGTTCCAAACGGAAGCAGAACAACTGGGAATTGCCAAACTCTCTCATACAAATTTGCTGCCTTTATCTCTTCCATAACTATGGTGTCTGCCTCGCGCAACAGGTCTGCCCGCTCGCGCGTGATGGCGCCGGGAGAGAAAACAAATTCCGGTGGCTCAACGTGAGAAAGGCACGTGAGCACACGGTTGATCTCCGGCAAGGTGTTGGGGATTTCCGTAGCAAGCTTCCACATTTCTTCCGTTACTGCATACAGGTTTTCCGAAAAGAGTGCGATTGCGTGGCGATAGGTTCTTCCATCCCCCTGCACTCCTACAGATTTCACCGGCAGAATCTGACTTCTGATCCCCGATCCTCGATCCCCGATCCT
>JBAYNS010000126.1:0-2710 GCA_041678625.1 Candidatus Peribacteraceae bacterium | reverse complement strand
TTGCAAAGGTAAATATTGCAGTAAAAGCACGCATCGAAGCATTTTATTCTTTACAACATGGAAGGCAGCATCAGCATACACGAATGGGATTATGCGAAAGCTTTCTCTATCAGTTGGCATGATTCCTGTAGATTTTGCATCGTACTTTTGGGCAGGAGGAAAGAGTAAGAGTAATGATAATAAACAAGAAAGGACATCAGTCATTCCATTAAAAAAACATGTGAAGCAAGGATACTTCTACGGGGCATATCGTGTTTTCATGGGGGATATTCCTGATATAGAAGAATATCTCATTGTGTTAATGCTCAGAGATCCGAGGGACGTGCTCGTATCCACATATTTCTCTAGTGCATATAGCCACGGAATGCCCAAGCATAATTCCGAGTTGAAGCAAAAAATGATTACAAAGAGAAAGGAGGTATTGCAGATGACGATCGATGAATTTGTCTTAAAACATGCATTAGGTACTCTTCATCAGTATCAGGAGTACGTGCAAAACTGCTTACACCGGCCTAATGTTCTGTTCCTGCAATATGAGAACATGGTGAGTGACTTCGAGGAGTGGATGCAAAAACTTCTTATGTTTCTGGAACTCGATGTACCACAAGAGATCGTCGATCAAATTATTAGTGAAGCAGATTTCACTGTTCAAGAGGAAAATATCCATGCCCACAAGCGGCAGGTAACTCCGGGGGATCATAAGAGAAAACTCAAGCCTGAGACTGTCCGTGAACTAAACAAGATTTTTAGTGACGTTCTGCGGGAATTGGATTATGCATTGTAGTAGTATGAAAAATCGCAGAGAATCATTGACCGCATATGACTTAGCATCGTAGAGTACCCGCGCTTCGTGAGTAGTTCCGCACGGTGTGGAGCTCGCTTATGTTCGCGTCCGCCTTCATTTTCCGCAGTACGGAGATGAACAAGCGGACCTCCTGAACCTCCAAGCTTCTTTCGTACCTCTTATGTCAGCAGGGCTCATTGCCAAAAAAGTCGGCATGTCGCGTCTGTTCCTCGATAACGGGGAAGCAGTAGCTGTCACCTATTTGCATGTGGAGCCTAATATTGTCGTACGTGTGAAGACACAGGAGCGGGACGGATACAATGCCATTGTCCTTGGGATTGGTGCCAAGCAGTGGAAGAGTCGCAAGGGGAAAGAGAATACACGCTACACACTTCAGAAAGAGTGGCAGGTGGAATCTCTGGAAGGATTTGAAGCAGGAAAAGAACTCACAGCAGGAACCATTTCTACCGAAAGTGTTGTCAGTATTATGGGTGTAAGCAAAGGAAAAGGATTTCAGGGGGTCATCAAGCGTCATGGATTTCATGGTGGTCCTGGATCTCACGGGTCTCACAGTCATCGTCGACCGGGATCTGTGGGTATGTGCGCATTCCCTGGACATATTATTAAAGGAAAGAAACTACCAGGCCAGACAGGCCATGCAACCGTAACAATTCAGAGACGTCCTGTTATTGCTGTTGATCCTGTCAAAGGTCTTGTGTGTGTTAAAGGCCCGGTTCCGGGTCCCAGCGGCGCTCCTATTTTTCTTACCATTGAATCCTCCTCCGTTGCAGTATGACCATCGATGTCTTCACCACTGCCGGCACCAAAAAGGGGACGATGGAACTCCCCGCGGTTCTGTTTGATGCTCCTATCAATAAGGGGCTTATCCATCAGGCATTGGTGATGCAGCAGAGCAATCGTCGCACGTCTATTGCCCATGCGAAGAACCGTGGAGAAGTTCAGGGTTCAACACGCAAGCTCTATGCACAAAAAGGTACCGGTCGTGCGCGGCGCGGTTCAGTTCGCAGCCCTCTTCTGCGCGGAGGTGGCAAGGCATTCGGTCCGCGGTCCAATGCCAATTTCCACAAAGACATGCCGCGGGTGATGCGTCACAAAGCTCTTTGTTCCTGCCTCTCGCTTCAGGCGAAGAGCGGCAGCATTATTGCGCTCGAAAGTTATGCGGAAACAGTGAAAACCAAAGAGATGATTCAATTGCTTAGCAAGCTTCCGGTGGATTTGGGGCGGCGCATTCTGATTGTTACCGACGAACGGCACAATGCTCTCCTTCTGTCCGGAAGGAACATTCCCGGTATAACAGTGATTACAGCGGCCTATTTGAATCCAGAAGATGTCCTTGGCGCCCGACATATTGTATTTCTTGTCGATGCCCTTGCAAAAGCAGAAGCGGTTTTTGGAGGGAAGAAAGAGGTTAAAACAGTCAAGAAAGAGCAGGATTCCAAGCCAAAAAAGACCGCCAAGATTCCTGAGAAAGAGGTGAAAGAGATCAAGAAAGCACCAAAGAAGGCAGCAGCAGTTTCGCGCACGAAGAAATCATCTACTCCCAAACCCAAGCCCAAGTCCTAATTTTAACTCTCAATGGATCTTACCCGTGTCATCCTCGGCGCCGTAGTCACAGAGAAGGCAGAACGCCTGAAGAGTCAGCGCACATATACGCTGCGTGTGGCACAACAGGCAACGAAGGTAGACGTCGTAGCAGCGCTGAAAAGATATTACGATGTGGAGGTGAAGAGTGTCCGGGTCATGCGCGTTATTTCCAAAGTGCGTCCGTTCGGTCGCGGTGGCATGATGCAAAAGCGTCATCCCTATAAGAAAGTGTGCGTCACTCTTGCTCCCAAGAGCAAAGTGCTCGATATCGCTACATTCAAAACGTAATTATGCCTGTAAAACTCCTCAAACCAACGAGCC
>JBAYNS010000125.1:0-2813 GCA_041678625.1 Candidatus Peribacteraceae bacterium | reverse complement strand
CTTCGCGGTCGCCTGATTGCATGAGTGCATGCATCTGAGCGAACTGCGCAAAGTTCTCTTCGGTGACCATCTCGAACATTTTGCCTCCGCGGCCGTCCTCTTCTACCAGAGCTTTCCACGCGGCGTAGTCCCCTGCTTCAAAAGCCTGTGTCATAGCATCGCGGTGTTCAGAAGAAAAACCCGGACCCTGCCGTTCTGCAGGAGTACCGGTGCCTTGTGCAAACGTTGCAAACCCAAAAAGGAGTGATCCTGTGGTCAGGGCAGCAACTGTGGCGCTTGTCAGTGTTGTACGGAAAGACATACAGAGAATGGGGAAAGGATTGAAATGTGTGGTGCGCACGCCTACTAACACAGGTGAAAACTATGAAAGTTTCGTGGATTATCTCTGGAAGCAAATGAAACTTTCCCTTTTGCCAATTGTGTACGACAATGCCGTGTACACGCTATGTCTCCTCCATCAAAGCCACCGTCAGATGCAGAGCTTGCAACCCAGCACCGTGACGGTGACGACCAGGCCTTCTCTCAACTTATGGAGCGCTACGCTCCGCAGCTCATTGCCTACGCTCGCCGCCTTACCGGAAATGACGCCGATGCACAGGATATTGCACAGGAAACCTTTGTGCGGCTCTACCAGAATATGGAAAAGCTCGATTTCTCTCAGCCGCTCAAGCCATGGCTCTACCGCGTGTGCACCAATCTCTGCAGAAATCTGGCAAAACGCAAGCGCTCCACGCTGTTCTCTGAGCTCGAAAATGATGATGACTCCCCTTCTTTCATCGAATCACTGCAGGATAACGAACCCACTCCCGCAGAAGCGCTCCTGCGATCTGTGCGTGCGCAAACCGTCCGACAGGCTATCGCAGCGCTCCCTCAAAAGTACCAGGTGGTCACCACGCTATTCTATTGGGAAGGCCTCTCGTACGAAGAGATTGCCTCCGTTCTCTCTCTGCCGCTCAACACGGTCCGCACGCACCTCAAACGTGCGCGCGATCACCTGCATACTTCCCTCTCTGCGCTTCTTTGATACGATGACCCTGCTCCCATGACTGATCTGGATGCTCTCCTCCGTTCATCGGCCCCCGCACAAGAACTCCCTGCACACTTTTCGCAGGAAGTGTTCGAACGTATTGCCCGCCATGAACGCCGCACAATGATTATCAAGGCACTCTTCCTGGCCGGGAGTTTAATGGTGTTCTTCTACGCCCTCTCCCTTCTGGCTGTAGACATGCTCGCCGCGCAAACCTTTGACTTTCTGTCACTCGCCTTTACCACGCCCCGCATGCTCGCCATGCGCGAAGGGTGGCTGGCACTCCTGGAAGCAATCCCCATTTTCAGTCTTTCTCTGCTGACACTGACAACCGTTGCGACGGTAAGTATCCTCAGAATGCTTCTGCGTTCCCTACATCACCTGCCTTCGTTCCCCCTGCGCTATGCCCACTGATTCCTCTGCCAATCGCAGCATTCTGATTATTATCATTGTTCTTCTCTCCATCATTATCTTAGGTGGTACGTTTACCGTCGGTTTGCGTGCCGGGCAGTTCCGCTGTGAACGCGATTCTTTCCGTCAGCTGCGTCATATGGGGTTCCCCGATGATGTGTTGGGAGGAGGGCCGCCGCCTGCCGGGCGCGGAATGGAACGTATGTGGCAGCAGAATGAATACGGCTTTGCCGGTGAGGTGATCTCTGTGAATGACGGCACCATTGTTCTTCTGAGCCGCGCCAACGAAGAGCGCACACTCTCTGTGGATTCCGGTGCCATTATGGGACCGCCACACGCTCCGCAATCCATTAAGAATGTTACGGTCGGCAGTCAGATCGTTGGATTTGGAGAACCCAAAGCCGACGGAACGATCTCCGTTCGGCATCTGACCGTGCTGGATTGCTGTGATCAACCAGAACTTTGACATCGCAAATGCATGAGGTACAGTACTCCTCCTCTGACTGACTACCTTTGCTCTACATGAACTCCCTTACTAATGAACCGACGAGTATTCCCGATACTCTGGATTCTCTGGAATCCATTGTCCAGGATCAAGCAGAAGAACCCGACTCTTCTAAGTTGCCCCCGCAATCCAGGGAATTCCCGGCAGAACAAGAAGCGAAAAAACTCCTCGCTCTTATTCCACAAATCGATCCACGCCTGCGATGCCGCAGGAATCCATCGCACAATATGACAGAAGGCGGCATGGGATATCTCACATTCGATGTGTCATGTGTTATTGGCAACCGACACCTGTGGGTCTGCACAATCAATATTCTGACCTGCTCACGACGCGACGGCACCATTGATCTTGATTTGGGCCTTACGGAAGTCACGCAGGAAGCTGTGGAAGCACGTATTCGCGTTGGCTTACAACGTTTACACACGCGATCACAGACCGAAACCCTTGTCGGTACGAATGGTTCCCAAGAAATTTCCTAAGGACACCACAGGACTCTTTAGAGTACGATGATCGGCGTGGCTCACCGCCCATCGTTCACGCTGGCAGAAGGATTGACGGTCATTGCAATTCTTGCAGTTCTTGCCGGTATCAGCGTGCCGCTCTACCGATCCTCTCTGATCCGGAATCATTTGACGCTGGCGCAGGAGCAGACAATGCACGTGCTCCGGCAGGCGCAAACGCGCGCACAGGCCGGTGATCAGAAGAGTGCGTGGGGCGTGCACATTCCCACGGGAACGCTCTACGCGGGCACCAGCTATGAGGAACGCGATAGCACATACGACGAAATCTATGCTCTGCCTTCATCCGTCACGATTTCCGGTCTTACGGATATTTCCTACTCGCGGCTCTACGGCATCCCCAGTACAACCG
>JBAYNS010000124.1:0-2880 GCA_041678625.1 Candidatus Peribacteraceae bacterium | reverse complement strand
GTTTCTGTATCACCCCTCCCAAAAAGAGGGGTGATTTTTTTCTTGTGACGTTTTCCTCTACAATCCGCTGGAATATCATTTCTCTTTCCCTCTCATTCCCATGGCTGTATCTGCATCATCATTCTTTTCCTCACTCACTCTTTTTCCGCACGCATTTTCCAATGCGCTTCTGCCGATTCTTTTCGCTGGAGTTCTTGCACTCATTGTTGCAACAGTGTTCCGTGTCATTATTGGTATGCGGGGAACAGGCACACAGAAGATGCTCGCAATTTCCCTTCAGGTGCGTAAAGGGGCTATGGCATTTTTACGCCGGGAATACAGTGTGATTTTCCTTTTCGTCATTGTTGTTGGTGCACTACTGTATATTTTTATTGATACCGGATGGGCGAATGCACAGACGGGTGTGTGGTCACAGCCATATACAACGGGTAGTTTCGTTCTTGGCGCATTCTGTTCAGTGCTTGCCGGTTTCATCGGTATGCGTACGGCAACGGCGGCGAATGTTCGAACCACACAAGCGGCACGGACAAGTCTTGGAGATGCGTTGCGCATTGCATTCATGAGCGGAGCCACAACAGGTCTTGCTGTGGTAGGGCTTGGGCTTTTGGGTTTGGTGGGTGCTCTCCTCTTCTTTCTGGAGTCAGAAGGTGTTTCTTTAGTTGTTGCTTTGCAGGCCGTTACAGGCTTTAGCTTTGGTGCCTCTTCTGTTGCCCTCTTTGCACGTGTCGGTGGAGGTATTTACACCAAAGCAGCAGATGTCGGTGCGGATCTAGTGGGGAAAGTAGAAGCAGGTATCCCCGAAGATGATCCACGCAATCCTGCAGTCATTGCCGATAACGTTGGTGATAACGTTGGTGATGTGGCCGGCATGGGAGCAGACCTCTTTGAAAGTTACGTGGGATCGCTTGTAGCGGCAATGCTCATCGGTATTACCGTTGCAGAATCGTGGGGAGTTTCGCCCGAGGCGGGTGTACTCTTTCCTCTTGCGATTGCGGCATTGGGAATCGTTGCAAGTATCATCGGCACATTTGCTGTCCGTGTGAAAAAAGGGAGTAACAACATTCACGGAACATTGCAGAACGGCATATTCCTTGCTTCGGGTATTGTGATCGTTGGTGGATATTTCTTAAGCCGTATCATGCTTCCTTCAGATGTCGCACTCGGCGTCTTCTATGCGATGATTTCCGGTCTCATTGTCGGTGTGATTATTGGCATGATCACGGAGTACTACACCTCCGATCACTATCGTCCCGTTAAAGAGCTCGCAGAAGCAGCAAAAACCGGTGCAGCAACAACAATTATCAGCGGCCTGGCGCTGGGATACATTTCCACATTCCTTCCGGTTCTCTTCATTGTCATTGCCATTGCTGTGGCATATTTCAGCGCAGGACTCTTCGGGATTGCCATCAGTGCCGTAGGCATGCTTTCCACGCTCGGTATTACATTGGCGGTGGATGCATACGGACCCGTTGCGGATAATGCAGGCGGTCTTGCCGAAATGGCCGGATTACCCAAGCAGGTACGCGCCCGCACGGATGCACTCGACTCCGCTGGGAACACTACAGCGGCAATTGGCAAAGGTTTTGCCATCGGTTCGGCTGCCCTTACGGCACTGGCACTCTTCTCCGCGTTCAGTACGGCTGCATCGCTCGATTCCATTAACCTGATGAATCCTCTTACGCTCATCGGGCTTTTCATCGGAGGCACGTTGCCGTTCATCTTCTCCGCTATGACTATGAAGGCTGTAGGACGTGCGGCATTCGCAATGATCGAAGAAGTCCGTCGACAGTTCAGAGAGATTAAAGGTCTTATGAAGGGTGAAGCGGAAGGTGATTCGGCGCGCTGTGTCAGCATTGCCACGAGCGCGGCAATCAAGGAGATGATTCTGCCCGGTCTGATGGCTGTTGTTGCTCCTGTTGCCGTTGGGCTTACTCTCGGTTCAGAAGCACTTGGCGGTTTATTGGCAGGAGCATTAGTTACCGGTGTTTTGCTTGCCATCTCCATGGCGAACAGTGGCGGTGCGTGGGACAACGCCAAGAAGTACATCGAAGCTGGGAACCTTGGCGGAAAGGGGAGCGAGACGCACAAGGCAGCTGTTGTCGGCGACACCGTTGGCGATCCCTTCAAAGATACGTCGGGTCCTTCCATCAACATTCTCATCAAGCTCATGACTGTGGTTTCTGTGCTCACTGTTGGGCTCTATTCCGCCAGTGGAATGTTCTAGGTCTTCTCCAAGGTGATCATCAAAAAAGACGTCCATCGGACGTCTTTTTTCGAGGTTTACGACAATGAAAAGAAAACGCAATTTACACCGCTTGTTCATGGAGAGTCTCGCTCTGAGGCCATTTCCACTGTTGCATTTTACCTTTGTATGTTCTTTGTTCCGGCTCAATTGCATAGAAGTCTGCCAGAGCTTCCAATGCTTCTTCATTGCTGTTGCAGATAGTGATGAGCTCTCTTTCTTTTGCTGTTACTGTGCCTTCTGCTTCCATGCGGTCCATTTGCTTCAGGAGATTATCGTAGTACCCGTTGTAATTTATCAGGAGAATGGGCACAGGGTGCTTGGAACCATTTTTCTTCAGCTGTTTCAGGACTATCTCCTCAAAGAGTTCGTCCATGGTGCCAAAGCCGCCCGGTAAAACAACAAAGGCAGTGTGATCGGTTTCGTTCTGCAGCATCCCTGCATCTACCAGACCGATTTTCCGTGGGCCAAAATATTCGCATTCCGCAACATCCCGCGGATCAAGCACGGAAGAGATCTCTTGTTCATGTTCAGATTGTTCTGCTGTCAGGTGGATTTTAATAGCGGCGATGCGACCACCTGCTGTTTTTACGCCTAATAGTGCTGCTTCCATCAATCCGGGGCCACCGCCAGCCCAT
>JBAYNS010000123.1:0-2948 GCA_041678625.1 Candidatus Peribacteraceae bacterium | reverse complement strand
GTATGAAGGTGATCCTCTGGTGCTGGAGGATGATTCGCTCGGCGTCTTGAAGAAACTTCTGCCGCAAGCCAGCAGCGTCACTTTCCCCAACGCGTTGTCGGACATTATTGATCTGCGATCCTTCCCTGGTGGCACTGTAAGTTACTTCTCGATCAAGCAAGACAAGCCACGCGGCTACACTGTCGGCGTGAATCTGCAGGACGGCGTGGTTTCCATCAATCAGAATTGGGAAACATGGGATCATCCGGAGAATGACTGTCAAACGCCGGAATGTTATGAGCAGTACGCTCTACAGCTCTCTGACCTTCCGGATGATGAGACCTTGTATGCCATTGCCGATGCATTCCTGCGCGAACACGGCGTTGATGTCAGTCACTACGGTTCGCCGATACTCAATGATTACTGGCGACGGCAGAATGCACGGGCAACTCTGCCGGAAGAGCAGATCATTCCCGGTGCAGCGGAAGTGATCTATCCGCTTCTGATTGACGGAGAGTCCGTCTATGAACAGCACGGCGTACCTGCCGGCATCTCCGTTTCGATCAACATGCAACAGAAAGCTGTGAGCGATATCTGGAACCTTGGAACGCAGAACTTTGAACGCTCCAGTTATCCTGCCGTCACCGATGCCGATGCCATCCTCTTGTACATAAAAGCTTTCGGACAGCGCTTCTCTATGGAGCCTCCTCCGGGGAGAACGGCAGAGACCGTAACTATTGTTATGGGAACACCTCTGCACGGATTCACCCGCATGTACCGGATGGTTGGTGACCATCAGGAAGAACTGCTGGTCCCGGCTCTCATTTTCCCTGTGACCTCTATGGAGAATGCGCCTGTGTACTTCGATCGCCAGAACATTGTGGTACCGCTCGTTGCGGAATTCTTGGTGAATCAGGACATGCCCGTGCCTCTGCTGGAGAAGCAGTGAGCACTTTTTGCTCTCAGAAGGAACTAATGGAACAAAATCGGGTGGCTGGCGCGCCACGGGGGGTGACGAGGAAGGCCCTGCTTGCGAAGCGCTGACGAGTCGGCTCCGAATCCTTGCAGGAGCCGACAAGGAAGCACAGGGCCGGGCGGAGGGGCTTTGGCGCGCCGGCGTTTGGCGCCACCTTGTCGCCAAACAAGGTGGCAAAAAACACTACGACCCGCAGCCATCTTCCAAACGCGGATTGCACACTTTGAAGTGCTGGTTCTGCACGTACACCCTGTACCCGGTAAAGATCTCTGTCGTTTCATCGTCATCCACGGGGATCGCCGCAACGTACTGCGAAACCAGAAAGGAGAGATCGTATCCATCGACAAGCGGATGTGCGCAATCCCCTACACTGACGGATTCCTGGCAGATTGCCTTGGCTTCGGCTTTGGTTTCGGGAATCGCCTCCAGTGTATTCCCGTCAATCACCCACTGATCCAGCGCCTTTTCCATCTCCACAATCATGGCGATGCGCTTAGCATTCTTGGCATCCGTGAGTTGCTTTAAGGGATTGATGGCACGCAGGGTAGCGGCAAAGAGGATCCCCATGATGGCAATGACAATGAGGAGTTCCATCAGGGTGAATCCGGGACGGTTTGCAGGTGTCTTCATAAGCAATGGAAAAGGAAATTGACGACATCATCGTAGCGTTTTTTCTTCCCTGAAGGGAGCTCTTCTGCCACACTAACGCCTCGTTTCTTATGGCTCAGAAGCCCCTGCGTGAAGTACAGGCAAAACAGCTCTTCCGCGACCATTGGTCGCAGGAATACGCTGCCGGTAAGCCGCATATCCGCTTTGCCGCGGTGGAGAAGACAACGGATCTGCAAGCGCTGTCAAAAGAACATCCCTGGTTACTGGAAGGAAAAGTTGTTGTGAAAGTCGATGAGCTCTTTGGGAAGCGCGGAAAACTGGGATATGTAAACGTTGCGGAGAATTATGAGGAAGCCTGCACCTGGATCGGCAGTCTGCGTGGCAAAGAAGTGACCGTTGCGGAACGCACAGGTCCGCTCAACCATTTCATCATTGAGCCGTACGTGCCGCACACCGCTGAGTACTATCTGGCGCTCACCTGCGAACGTGAACATGATGTTCTCTTGTACTCCGCACAGGGAGGCATGGATGTGGAAGAGCAGGGAGAATCTGTTTTGACAATCCGCACAGGACTCGATCAGGAGCCGCAACTGGATGCACTGCCGGAAGCTCTGCGGCCAACAGCTCTGGGACTGATGATGCTTTTCCGTTCGCTCGATCTCCCGTACGTGGAGATCAATCCCATTGTGTACGAAGAAGGAACACCGTACCTGCTGGATGCCGTGGTGCGCGCAGATACAACAGCGGCGTTCCGGCAGCAACGCACATGGGGCGCATGGGAAATTCCGGAAGGATTTGGATCGCTGCCAACAAAGGAGGAAAAACGTATTCGCGCCATGGATGCCCGCAGCGGCAGCTCACTCAAATTCGTGCTCTTAAATCCGCAGGGGCGCATCTGGACAATGGTGGCGGGTGGCGGAGCATCCATCATCTACGCCGATGCCATCACCGCACAGACGGATGCCAAAGAACTGGCCAACTACGGTGAGTGGTCCGGGAATCCCACCACCGATGAGATGGAGGCATACACGAGCGAGATCCTCTCGCTCATTGCACAGAACAAACGCGAGCAGGCGCTGATCATTGGCGGAGGCATTGCGAATTTCACGGATGTGAAACGCACATTTGCCGGCGTGATCAAAGCGCTGCAAAAACATCAGAAGAATCTGAAGCACTTAAAGATTTTCGTCCGTCGTGCGGGACCCAATGACCGCGAGGGGTTGAAGGCACTGCAGGAAGCCTGCGATGCCATGAAGATCCCCTGCGTGACCCACGGAGCCGAGCTCCCCATGACAGCCATTGTTGCTCAAGCCCTTTCCACCTGATCCCCAATCCCTAATCCCCACTCCCCAGCCCCCCCCCGTCCCCCCTCTTCTCCCCCCCC
>JBAYNS010000122.1:0-2992 GCA_041678625.1 Candidatus Peribacteraceae bacterium | reverse complement strand
GGCGGCGATGATGTACTACTCTCCATCGAAAATACCTTCACGCGTACCGGTGGTGTTTCAGTGAACAGCAGCCCCCTTGGGCTCTCCTTTATGCTGCAAGGGCCAAATGAATTTACCACAACAGGCGTTACTCCTGCTTCCTACGCCAATATGCCAGAAGGGCTCTACAGTGTAGCATTCGATCCTATAGCAGGGTGCATCTCTCCGAAACCCCTTTCCGATCGCCTGGTAAAAGACAGCCGCATCACCTTGAAAATTACCGTTGCGTGCGAGGGGCTGGAGAATCTGGAGCAGGTGCAGGAGGAACAACGTGCTTTGCAATACGTCACCGCAACAATCAATGGCGTAAAAGTGGTCTTCAATGACGCTCCCATCAGTACATGGTATGCCCCTCATGTGCACCGCATGGTGAAAACCGGCATCATGTCGGGGTATAAGGATGAGAACGGAAATCTGACTGGACTCTTTGGTCCTGCAGATAATGTCAGCCTGGCGCAACTCGCAAAAATTGCGCATAAGCTTGCCGGCATTGACGAAACGAAAACGACCATGTCGCCTCAGAACATCCGTGCCCGGAATACGTGGTTTTCACAGTACTACGCATCTGCAGAAGCGCGCGGATGGCTGGCTTTCCGAAACACGCGAACAGATCCTGAGCAACTCGCCACGCGTGCAGAAGTAGTTTCCACTATTCTGCAGGCACTGGATATTCCGCGGATATGGCCGAAAGGAATCATGTTCACGGATGTGCAGATCGAAACACCGTACAGTTCTTCGATAGAAACAGCAGCTACTGCAGAGCTCGTCTCTGGTAATGCAGATGCCGATGGCACCCCTCTGGGAACGTTCAGTCCGGATAATCCGATCAATCGGGCAGAATTGGCCAAGATACTCAGCACAGCCATGGATCTCTTTATCACAACCTCGCCGGAATTCACCGGAGAGAGCTACTGAACGGCGACCCCGATTTCCCGCGCCATGTCCGTGATATTCCCTGCTCCAAGGCAGAGGAGGATATCGTGTGATTGCAGGAGACCATCATGGAGAAGACGCTCCTTTGTTGCGGCAAGATCTCCCTCGTAGAGAACATCCACAGCGCTTTGCCGACTAATGTCATCTGCAAACGTAGTCATGGATACTTTCTGTGTTTCGACATCGGGACGGGCATCGTACACATCGGTAATCATCAGAAGATCCGCTCCGGTAAAACAGGGGGTAAATGCATCGTAGAGCTTGAGCGTACGATCATGCATGTGCGGTTGAAAGACACACACAAGTCTGCGCCCGGGGTACCCTTCGCGCATCGCCTGAATGGTTGCGCTGATTTCGCGGGGATGATGGGCATAATCATCAATCACCGTCACATCGTCTGCCGTGGTTCCAACAACTTCCATACGACGCCAACTTCCGCTGTAACCCAAAAGGCTCGCGCGAATATCTTCCTCCGGAATGTGTAGAGCGGTTGCAAGACCCAGAACAAGCTGCGCATTGCGACGCATGTGTTCTCCGGGAACAGAGAGTTCCACTTCCGGTAATACATCAACATCATGCACAGGAGCATGTGTCATGTCCTCCGTCACACGAACACAATCCGTATCAGAAAGATGTGTATAAATTGCACCGTGATGTGGCACAAGCTTCAGAAAATCACGAAATGCATCCTGGTACTCCTCCACAGACGCGAAGGCGTCAAAATGATCCCCATCCGCATTCGTCAGCAGAACAATAGTCGGTGAAAGAGAGAGGAAAGAACGGCGATATTCGCATGCCTCCAGCAGAAAGAGATTACTGTCTCCTTTACACCAGTTCCTTCCATTCAGTTCGCGCAACTTTGTTCCAACAACAACCGTCGGATCCAGACCGGCATTCAGAAGCACTCGCGCAGCCATCGCCGTTGTCGACGATTTGCCGTGCGTTCCACAGACGGCAAGAACGGTATACTCGCGTGAGAGCTCCCCCAGCGCCTGAAAATAGGAAAGACTACGCAGCTTGCGCTCATACGCTTTTTTGCGTTCCGGCGCATTCTGCGCAATAGCTTCGGAATAGACAAAGAGGTCGCAATCTTCTGGGATGAAAGATCCATCTTGCGTGAGAGTGATGGCAATCCCCTGCTCACGCAAATCATCCAGCAGCGCACTCTCTGTACGATCGCTGCCGGAAACTGTATGACCCAAAGCCTGTTGCAACGCTGCATATGCGCTCAGACCAATACCGCCAATGCCACTACAGTAGATCTTCATAAATTAGAGGGATTGGGGATGAGAGTACTGGGGAGTAGGATACTAAGGACTGAGGTCAACTGAAAGCTATAGAAGCATCTTTTGCATACGTGCTCTGTGGATTACGATGCACCATACTGCACCATTGACCCCAGTATTCTAGTCCCCAATCCCCAATCCCGCTGTGCCCTATCGCGATCTTGAACCGGTTAGCAAACAACTGACTATCGTTGTCGGCCTCACCGTGGTAGGCGCTATGGCATTTGGTCTGGCACTCTCCTACTACCGCAATATTCTCTTTGAGCAGACGCTCAAGAACATCAATCTACAGAACGCCGCTTTGCATGCAGAGATTGATCAGGGCTACCGTGATCTGGAGTATTACCGTTCCGCCCAATACAAAGATAAATATGCAAAAGAGAATCTTGGTCTGGTTAATCCGGGCGAGAACGTCCTCATTATCAAGCAGACAACGCAGGCCATGGCCTCTGAGCTGCAACAGGAAGATCTGCGTGACGATCAACGGCGTGCAGCCTATCTGGAACTCCTGCGCCAGATGCCTGTATACGATCACTGGAAGCTCTACCTTTTTGAACGAGACAAACTCCAACAGCTCAAAAAGGGGTTATGAGAGGTGTATGCAAAAAGGATATTGGTTGCGGGGGCAGTCCCGCGTTTGCGGGAGAACCTGCGACCTCGAAGTTATCACACCACAGGTAAATTGGTTGCGGGGGCAGTCCCGCATACGCGGGAGAACCTGCGACCTTGAGGTT
>JBAYNS010000121.1:0-3026 GCA_041678625.1 Candidatus Peribacteraceae bacterium | reverse complement strand
TCTGGCTAAACGCCTGATGTAGATCTCGATCGAAAAAGACCCCCGGCAACGGGGGTCTTTTTTTTAGTGTGTAAATATACGAGCTTCACCCGCCTTCGCCCTCCCGCGTTCGCGGGACGGGGCTACGGACGGGTTTCGCCCCGCGAGGCGCGTAGCGTGTGCCTGCGCCTGTCCTGAGCGCAGCCGAAGGGTAAGCTGGCGGAGCTCACTGATTCGCCTTCCACGCATTGTACGCAGCTTTTGCTTCCTCATATGCCTGTTTGGCTTCCTCATAATTATTCCATGCGGCACCCTTCGTCGCCTGGTATGTTTCCCATGCCTGTGTGCACGTTTGGGTGTACTGCGCAGATGCAGCACTCCGTTGCTGTGTATACGTTTCTTTGAGCTGCGTCTTGGTTGTGTTGTACGTTGCCTGTGCAGCAGCCTTCACCGTATGGTACTCATCAAGTGCGGCATCTCTGATAGCTTTGTACTCCGTGTACGCCTGCTTCTTATCTCCACCAGCTTCCTTCACCGCAACGTACGCATCGTATGCTTCCTGTTTGGTTTCCTGGTATGTATCCACGGCATCACTCTTCTGCTGCCGATATTCTTCCAGTGCCGTAGCACGGGATTCCCTGTATGTATCGATCGCCTGCCCCTTCTGCTCATCATAAGCGGTACGTGCTGCTTGTTTGGTTTCATCGTACGTACTGCGTGATTCTGTTTTTACATCTTTGTAGTTGTCGTATGTTGCGGAATGCATATCTTTGGCGACCTGATATTCTGCGTAGAAGTCCTTGTTGCCGGTATCGTCGTTATCTCCGTTATCATCCATTCCACTATCACTGCTTCCGTGGCCAGTAACACCTGGAAGCTCGCAGACATATTCCCCCGAATGAGGCTCGCACCTCATAGAGTTTCCACATCTGCCATAACCACTATCTTGAGGATGAATACTGCACGGTATGTTTGTCCATGGGCTTGAGCAGACATTGTGGGAACATATTTCCCGAGGCCCCATATTGCCGACACAGTCACCATTGTAATTACACGACCTTCCAGAAGGCGGAGGATCTGTACTAGGGTCCTGAGGACGCACTTTGCAAAGTCCATCTTTACACATATAACCTACCCCACCACACTCATCATCGGACGCGCATGTAAGACAATTATAGTGTTTGCAGTAACAAGCATGTCTTGGGCTATGCGGAGACCAGGGGTTGGGAATGCACTCTATTTTACCCATATTCATCACTTCATTATAGTCACTGCATGATCCTTGCGATGGTTTGCCACGATATTCGCCACCAACAGAATGGCAATTTGTTGCTGCCAATAAATCTTGAGACGTAAGCAGCATCCCGCTGTAGAGAATTGCACACAGAGTGAAGCCCAGGCTGAGAACTTTTGTACGATCCATAATGAGTATGTGAGTATGAATGTTTCTCTGATTATTTTACATTAATTAGCCATTCTGATCAAGATCTCGTCGTTCTCTGCCAATATATCTGTTATCGCCACATTGCCCTTTTCCACTGCAAGAGTCTCCACATCCCCGGGCGCAGAATACTCTGCTGCTCCGGAGGATAGGTCACCACGCTTCCGCCAAACTTCTCCTTAAATTCCGTAATGCCATACCATGGGTGTGTGCGTGGAGCGTTTGGTGGGGCAACACCCAGCAGGTCATAGGTGGAGCATCCTTTTGTCTTACAGAGGCGCATGGCTTCCCATTGGAGCAGATAAGGGGCCATTTTCGCCCTATGAGCGTACGAAGAAGCTCCATAGTAGTAGATTGCCTGCGAACCCCAAATGACGCCCAGAAGGCCGGAAATGGGGATTGGCCCTTTGGCGGTGCTCAGGGCAGAAGATTGTGGAGAAGTTGCGATAAGCAGAAAGGCACCAGGCAGGTGTTCCAAAAAAGCGTGATAGTGCGCTTTTGAGGGATGCCGGAAACGGTCGCGCTTTGCAGTTTCCTCAATAAGCGCGAAGAAGGAATCTAGATCATTTGATTCACTGATCTGCACACCATTCTTTTCGGCAACGCGAATGTTGTAGCGCCCCTTTGGTTTCATTTGTGCAAGGATCTCTTCTTCAGAAAGAGTGAGATCGATGATGCGCGTGGCCTCGGGGTGCTGATGACGGTTGCTAGGGGCCAGTGCATAGTGGTCAGTGGTCAGTTTTTGTGAGGGCGAAAGATAAAGTGCATAGCACTTATCTGCTTTTGCATCGTCTTTGATGATTTCCAACAATTCCTCTGACCTCTGACCTCTGACCACTAATTCCTCGTAGAGGGGTCCCCGAGGTATCTCCCACGTTGAAAGTCCAAAACTTGTTCTATCAATTACAACAAGGGCGGAACTTATAAACCGCTTACCTTCCTTTTCTGCGTAGATGCGCACTTCCTTATTCAGTGCTTCTTGATACTGCTTCCACGCGAGCGATTGCCAGAGAGTTCCCTTGGGATGTGAACGAACCCAGTCATCGTATTGTTGCAGTTCAGCCGGCGTTTGCATTAGTGAGATCTCCACAAAGGAAGTGAAAAGTGAAAAGTGAATAATGGTAATCGATAACACACAACATGCATTATTCATTATTCATTTTACATTTTTCATTCTATCCTAGGCATTCAATTTCCTCGCACGATTTATGCCTATCATTCTTCCTGATCTCCCCTATTCCTACGATGCACTCGAGCCTTTTATTGATGCCAGGACAGTAGAGGTTCACCATGCTAAACATCACCGGGCATACGTCGAGAAGACCAATGCAGCTCTGCAAGGCACAGGGTGGGAAGAGAAATCCATCGAGGACATTATTGCCCATCTCGATCAGTTACCCGAAGAGAAACGCATGGCCGTGCGCAATAATGGCGGCGGAGTCCTCAATCATAATATCTACTGGACGATTATGGGTCCTGCAGGTGCCCCAGAACCGTCCGGAGAGCTGAAAAAAGCCATAGATTCCACATTTGGTGATTTTGCTACATTCCGCAGCCAGTTTACGCAGGCGGCTCTTACACAGTTTGGTTCCGGATGGGCATGGCT
>JBAYNS010000120.1:0-3046 GCA_041678625.1 Candidatus Peribacteraceae bacterium | reverse complement strand
TGGAGAAACTTCTGCAAATCATCCTGTTCTTTCGCTAACCGTGTGCACTCCTTGGAAAAATCAATGATTCCTTCAAGCGGAAGGTGTACTTCTGTATCCTTTAGGAACGCGCTTGCTACATGCTCATGCTGCTGTGGCTGAGAATCAATACTCAGGAATTCCACGCGTCCAAGTCGCTCTATATGACTTCGCTGGGATTCCAGAAGCTTGGCATATTTTTTGGAATGAATGATGGCAGTGATCAGAGCGCTTGGTTCCACGTTGTAATCAGCACGCAAACTGCGAATGGCAGAAATGACATTAATGACAATCTGAAGATCCTGCTGCGCCTGTGCATTCTTGCTCTTCTTTTCAGCAACAGGCCACGGCTCTTTGATGAGCATGCCTGCATCTTTAGGCTTAAAGTGGCTCCAGAGTTCCTCGGTGACAAATGGACAGTATGGATGCAGGAGAATGAGTATCGTGCGCAGAGCATGCACTAAAAGCTGGGGGTTCGCTTCGCCTTTGGAAAGCTCCAGATACCAATCACAGAAGTAATCCCACACAAAACTGTAGAGCCGTTCCCCTGCCTCGCTCAGGCGATACCCTTCCAGACTGTTCGTCACCTCTTCAATCAAATCCTGTAACGATGAGAGGAGTGCCCGATCTGCCAACGGTAATTTCCCTGATCCCTGATCCCTGATCCCTGATCCCTCTGCCGAATGAGGATCCACATCCGCAGATTCACAAGTCATGAGTACAAAGCGCGAAGCATTCCACAATTTATTAATGAAGTTTCTATACCCTCCGATTTTCTCTTCATAGAGACGAAAATCGTTACCCGGACTCTGGCCGACAATCATGGACATACGGAGTGCATCGGCACCGTATTTAGGGATGATCTCCAAAGGATCAATACAGGTTGAAGGATCGGATTTGCTCATCTTCTTTCCATCGCGCGTGCGCACGAGTCCGTGCAGGTACACCGTCTTGAACGGAATCTGCCCTGTTGCATACGTCGTCATAAGGATCATGCGGGCAATCCAAAAGAAGAGGATGTCGTATCCCGTCTCCATGACGGTTGTGGGATGGAACTTCTGAAAGTCCGGACTCTGCGCAAGCAAGTCCGGCAAATCAAGGGAGTAGTCCCCCGTGAGCACAGGATCGATGAGCGTGCTCCACGTCCAGAGCCCCGAGCTGAACCAGGTGTCAAGGGTGTCGGGGTCTTGTGTGACAGAACTTCCACACTCAGAGCACTTATCAAGTCCCTCCACACTCACATAAACCCCTTGATCCCTGATCCCTGATCCCTGATCAGTGGAATCCTGCGCATCCATACAATTCCGACAGTAGAACACTGGCACCCGATGTCCCCACCAGATCTGACGGCTGACGCACCAGTCCTGCAGATTATCAATCCACTGGAAGTACGTCTTCTCGAACCTGTCTGGGATAATGCAGATATCCTTGGAACGCACGACCTCCTGCAGGACTTCTTTCAGGCTCATTTTTTTCTTCTTCCAGACAACCACTTTTTTATTCACATCAATGAACCACTGAAGCTTGGGAATAGGCTCCACGGGCTGCTTAGAGCGATACGAGATCGAAAGTGGTTGCACATAGGTTTCCTCTTTTAAGAGCTTGCCCTGTTTCTGTAAGCCTTCAACAAACTTCTGCCGGCACTTCTCTACGGAAAGCCCGGCAAAGTCCCCGGCATTTTCGGTCATGAGACCATCCTCGCCGATAACCTGCTGAGGATCAGCGAAAATTTCTTCTTTGTGACGCTGCCAGATTTCGTAGTCAATCTTACTGTGATACGGCGTGCAGCCAATAGTGCCGGTACCGAACTCGCGATCGACAGAATGATCTGCAACAACCGTAACATGGCGCGTAACGCCACCCGGCCACAAAACTTCAAAGTGCCTGCCGACAAGATGTGCATAGCGCTCGTCATCAGGATGCACGATGATCGCATTGTCACCGAGCTTGGTTTCGGGACGGGATGTTGCTACAGCAAGTGGTTCACCTCCCGTTTGTTCGGCAGAGAGGTACTCGAATGTCCAGAGCGTGCCTTCGCGATCCTGATACTCAATTTCATCATCACTGATAGTGGTCTGCAGCGCCGTGTCCCAGTTCACTACGCGAAAACCTTGGTAAATGAGGCCATCTTTGTACATCTTTTGGAAAACCTCGTTTACACAGCGATTGAGTGATGGATCCATTGTGTACCGTTCGCGTGACCAATCGCAGCTTGATCCCATTTTACGAATCTGCGAGCGAATTGTTCCCTGACTTTTTTCCACAAACTCGGCAATGCGACGGACGAGTTCCGTACGCCCGAATTTTGCTCTGGGATCACGAATTTTCTCCTCTTTCTGAATCTTCTTGATCACGACGCTCTCCGTGGCAATCGCCGCATGGTCCGTTCCGGGGAGCCACAGTGCCTCTTTGCCCTGCATGCGGGCAAATCGGATGAAGATGTCTTCTAGGGCAAGCATCACGGCATGCCCAAGATGCAGCTGCCCTGTAGCATTGGGTGGCGGCATACTTACGGTAAAGGATTCCTTTGTGCTTTTGGCATCCGCTTTGAAGGCACCGGAATCTTCCCACATCTGATAAATGCGGTCTTCTGTAACCTGAGGATCGTAGGCTTTCTCAAGCATGACCAGAGGATAGCGAAGAGCACATGCTGCGAAAAGAACGAATGTCTGTAAAAGAGAACCAAGTGTTGGCAATAGAAAAGATTATTCACAAAAAAAAGACCGCCTATGCGGCGGCCACGAGTGGGAGAAAGAACGAAACTTCTTGAAGATTGAAGCGCGCAGTTTATACAGGATCAAAAAACGCAATGCAAGGATTTTTGGGAGATACACAGGGAATTCACTGGACAGTACTCCATGCAAATTGTAAAATTCTTTACTCAATGAGGCACTCTGCACCAAAATTCTTAGGAGAACGTGAACGGCGCCTTGCGTACGATCATCGGTATTTTGCCAGCCGTGCATGGGAAGCAAGTTCGCAATACCTGCGCGTTGATCGGAACCCACTGCGCCCCGTTGGACTTGTA
>JBAYNS010000119.1:0-3052 GCA_041678625.1 Candidatus Peribacteraceae bacterium | reverse complement strand
GCATGCTTGATATGGGATTTAAACCACAGATCAATCGTATTTTGAAGCATGTCCCACAACAGCGTCAGACAATGCTTTTCTCTGCAACGATGCCACGAGAAATCTTTGCGCTTGCCACGAGTGAGATGCAACTGCCGCTGCGGATCGAAGTAGCACCCGCAGGTACTGCTGCAACAAAAGTCGATCAGGAGCTCATTATTGTTCGTCAGGAGAACAAGAGCACGTTGCTCCTCTCGCTCCTGAAAGAGATTCATGGATCTGTTCTGGTCTTCTCCCGCACCAAACACGGAGCCAAAAAGCTCACGCGTTCCCTGAATGCAGAAGGGCACCGTGCAGCGGAAATTCATGCGAATCGGTCCCTTGGCCAGCGCCGCGAAGCGCTCGAAGGATTTAAAAAGGGCAAATACCGCGTACTCGTTGCAACGGATATTGCCGCCCGTGGTATTGATGTTGTGGATATTGCGGTTGTTATCAACTACGACCTTCCGAACGATCCGTCGGATTACATTCATCGTATAGGTCGTACGGGGCGTGCGGGGCGTGCGGGCAATGCCATTTCCTTTGCAACGCCCAGCCAGACGCGTGATGTCAGAAGCATTGAGCAGTTTACCAGCGCCTCTCTGCGCAGAAGGTCCGTTGCCTCCTTGCCTGAAGCAGTCTTTGAGCGACAAGATACGCAAAGGAGTGCCAGGGTTCCCCGGCAAAAGCGCGGTGGTTCATTTCCTTCTCGTTCCAAAAGACCCATCTCCAGGCGTAAGACAAATCAGCGTCGTCGGAGAAAGTAATTGTTATCGTCGTTCCTGCCACCGTTTTTCCATCGCGCCGATTTGTTGATGATCCAGGCCAAAATAATGACCAACTTCATGCCAGACGGTTTCGCGGATCACCCGCGGAATTTCCTCCGGTGATTTTGCATATGTTTCGATCGGTTGGCGGAAGAGCGTGATCTTATCCGGCTGTTTGCCGCTGAAGTTTCTGCCCCATTTCGTGAGTGGTACACCTTCGTAAAGGCCCAATAGCAGGCCACCTCTGCCGAATGTACGGTGTTTTCCCGGTTGATCCTCAATGACGATGATGACATCTCCCATCGCTTTGCGGATGTGATCGGGAAGCGCTTCCATTGCCTCCTGTGCGATCTGAGTGAAGGTGTGAGGGTCCATAATACCTGTAGGATTAAAGTTGTTCCTCGGTCTCCTCTCGTGGGGAAAAACTTCTCACCAGATTTGTTACCACTTCGCAAAGATCTACGATGTTCGATGTGCGTTGTGGGAACCAGGCTTCCACCCACTCTTGCCGCTGACAGTACGTGATATCTCCTTCAGTCGGCGAATGAATCGCTCCTTTGGTGATCAGGTTCATGGAGGAAATTGTGCTCACATCCACTTCCGGTTCTCCTTCCAGTGATACACCAAGCCATGTCTTGCAACCATTCCGTTCCAGTTTTCGCGCTGTTTGCGCCATTCCACGCGTGCCGAAGAAGTGGCAGCGTTCCACATGTTTTTTCGGCAGAAGCTTGAGGACTTCCGATACGGTAAATCCAGTGAAGAGCACATCATCAACGAGCGCTACAGACGTGAAATCTCCCAAAGCTGCTATTTGGTCGACAACAGAAACATCAGTCTTACTTATGAGTTCATGACCGCTTCCGTCTGCTTTCTCAATGCGCGTGATCTCCAGGCGGTGAATGTTCGGGAATGATCCCCATTGCTCATGAAGGAGCTGGGCAATGCGTTCTCCTTTTCTTCCAAATCCTAATGTCACATCAAATGGTTCCGGCGTTCCCTGCGCAATGAGCGCAGCAAGCTCCTCTTCCAATGTGCCCATCTGAACGTTCGGTTCTGCAGCAACGTGTGCGATGAATGCATTGGCAAGCTGGTATTCCGTTGAGTGGATGCTAAAACGCTCACGCACATGAGCAAGCAGATTCTCATGAACGTAAAGAAGTTGGGGTGATGGAATATTGATGATGTTGGACATGGCACTATCATACCGTATTCTTTTTCCGGCGGAGAATACCACAATGATTCTGTGGTATATTCTCCCGTGATGATTCCTGTACGGTACCGACACATTGATTTCGTTCCGCCCGCAGAGGTTGCACGCTATGCCGCAGAGGGGTTGAGGCTGCGGCGTCAGTATGGTCGTGGCGGAACGTCGGTGGGTATTGCCCGGGCACGGGATTTGAAGAACCGCCGTCGCCTTTCTTCCCAAACTATCAAGCGAATGGTGAGTTTCTTTGCGCGGCATGCCGTAGATAAACGTGGTAAGGATTTCGGCAATCCCGACAGGCCGAGCAATGGGTTCATTGCGTGGCTTCTATGGGGCGGCGATCCGGGGCGGGCATGGGCACAGAATGTTCTGCACGCAATGTATGTAGCTGATAAGCAGCGTGCACGGCGCCAATGATTATTAGGTCCCGTTCATCGGTATTACTTTCTGATTGCCGGATGAGCGGACAGCCTGCCGGATGAGTGACATTTGTTTATCGGGATCTATTGCTGTTGGTATCGCAATATCTGTTTTCAGAAGCGGATTGAAAACACCGATTGTTCCATAACGAAAAAGTCGCCCAAAAAACCCCTGATTATATGACAGTGTTTCAGCATTTATGAGCGAGAAACGTTCCTCACGACGTACCAGTATGCCTTTGGTATGTATGATTTCACCCGATCGTAGTTCATAGATATCGAATGCCCACTGCAGCATAAAGAAGATGGCAATGAGAACGTTCATCAGGGTCTCTCCGATGAATAGTGTCAGATCGTACTCGATTAATGAGAAGATTCTGATGGATGATTGTTCTAGGACGTCTGTTCCAAAGGCGATGATGGAGTATGCCAGCGAGATTAAGGTAATTGCCAGAACAATTTTAAACACTGGTGGGATAGGGCTGCGCCGAATGACAACGGATTCTACTTCCATGCGGACAGTATAGTACTCAGGTGCACTGCGAGCTATTTTCTCTTGTGCTAGTCACAGTGTGTTTTTGAAAAAGGCTCCTTGCGGAGCCTTTTTATATGCAACATGAGAATGTGCATTATCTGCGCTGTGC
>JBAYNS010000118.1:0-3137 GCA_041678625.1 Candidatus Peribacteraceae bacterium | reverse complement strand
TGGCGAGCAATTTTGGAAAATCCTGCAAAGGATATGTGCCATCCGCATCAACAGTTGCAAGAATATCCCCTTTGGAATGACGAATGCCTGTCTTAATCGAAGCCCCGTTCCCTCTATTTATCTGGCTGGTGATAATATTCACATTAGGCAAATGGATTGTTTCAAGAATAGAGGATGTTCTATCTGTGCTTCCGTCATTCACAACAACAATTTCAAAATTCTCGCCAGCTTTCTCTAGTATGCCATGAAGCACGCGTATGGTTTGTTCCACGGCGCCTTCTTCATTAAAGATGGGAATGATGATACTGAGCATGAGTACAAGAGTAGCGAATTTACCCGCCTTCGCAAAAGACCACGCCCGTCCTCCTTCGCTCCTCTGGAGCTTCGGAAGGACAAGTAAGGGCGCGGGCGAATGCATTCTGTAGAGTTGACGATCCTGCTTCGGCGGGTTACGCGTGCGTGCGCCGTCAGGCATAACGAAGAGATGCCCCGACCGTAAGGTCGGAGAGCTTCACTGTGCATCGGCGAGACCGCCACGTTTTACATTGCGTGTCAGTTTTTTCCAGAGAGTACGTGCTTTGATAAAAACTGGGCCGATAATCCACTCCGGGGTCCGATCAATACACCATCTACTAATAGGAAGTGCACACAGCGCAAAAAGACTATCCAGTATCCCCTCGAACATGCGCCGTGACACGCCGATGGATGGCGACATCAGACCGTAATCCAATATGCGTTGGCCGCACCGTCGGCGTCGTTCCATACGCAGGAATGTTCCGCGCTTCTTAAAATCCAATCCATGGGATTGCATTTGCACAGCCTCTTCTTCGTCAATTTCCTTTAGATGTATTTTCCCTTTTTCTTCCATTTCTCTTAGTAGATCATCGCCTTTCTGTGTGCGTGTGATTAACAGAGAGAATCCTTTTCCTCGTTCTTCGTACACAGGAGCCCAGGCATCTCCACCGGATAGATCTGTGAACTCATTGGTAAGATCGTGCGATAATAGAGAGCTCTGAGAGATGTGGAATGGGATCAAATAATTTGCATGAAACTTTGGCATCCTCAAGATTCTTCCATCGTGCAGTCGTGCTTCCATGTATCCGGGCCATTCGCCTGCGCGATAGGCAAGCGACACAACATCTTTTGGTTGTGCATGGAATTTTCTCAGGAAACTTACGAGTGCACTGCCATACATCTCGTTTCCATAGAAAGGGCCAAGAATGTAATCGATAGCTTGCACAGAAGGATGTTTGAGTTGCTGCAGACGCCGAATAGCAAAAACCTGATGTGGTAAGCCGACATATGCCAGCGGTCCTTTGTGTTTCTCCAATCCATTCAGGATGGTGTTCACTGGTGAAACAACGTATTTACTTTGCGCTGCCTGCAGAATTTCTTCGGGCGTTCGTGCAACGATTGGTATCGCGCGCCAGGGATGCTGCGCATCCATAGTAAGAACAACAGCGCCAGTGATACGTTCTGTTTCCAATAAGTAAAGAAGAACACCAGTTAATACGCCGCCACTTGCGGCAGCGTGTCGCACTGCTTCGTCATTGATATGTGCTATGGCTAATCGGCGATACTCACCCAGAAGGGAACTCCTGGGTGTTGGTGACCCAAAAACACAGTCATTCATTTCCGGATACGATGGATGCACTTCCGGAGATGCCCGGTAACAAATAGCAGGCACGGGTCCTTTTCCCGTGAGGGCAGGAAAACATTCCCCATCAATATCCTGCAGTCGCAGCGTCCCTTCAGATAAGCCAACACATGTACCGCTGTGCGTGGACAGTCCCGGGCGCAGAATTTCCTCCTGTATTTTTGCCCACACTGGATCGCGACTTCTACGCTTCTCTGCAATGTAGAAGTGCCGGATTCCCAGGCGATTTGTACCGATGTATCGCAGTATGTGCAGCTGCAACCACTCTGCTATTTTCTTAAACATCGGTGGGCCAACGGGGAGCAAAACCGTTCCGCGATGTTCGATGATCTGGAAATCGCATTGTCGGAGCGCCCGCAGAGTCGTGCGTACTGCAGGAAATTTGTGAGGTCCTTCGCCATGGTTTTCAAAAAACCGTTCGTAAAGTCTTAGCAAGGGTTCGCACCACGCTGGCGGAGCCGAAAGGATCAGCCGTCCTCCTACTGCAAGCACCCGATGTACTTCCAATAGAAAATGCAAAGGATCCGGAACGTGTTCCAGCGTTTCCAATGAGACAACAACATCCTGCGATTCTGTTTCAAAAGGGAGATCATGAAGATCGGTATCCCGAAAGTTTTCCTGAGGATAGCGTTCCTGTGCGATTTTTCGCAGACGACCAGATACTTCCAAATTCACCAAGTCCGCCCGTGGGCAAAGTTTCCGAATGAATGGCACAGCGCTTCCGGTTCTGGACCACACATTGATGATTGTTTTTGCGGATGTTGATAAGAAGAGTTGCATGGTTGTGAAGCGTTCCGTGTGGGTCCATCCCATCGTTCGATTTACACGGTCGTACTCATCAGCAACGTTGTCCCAGAACGTGCGGACCTGATCAATGGTGAAAGGGTGTTGTTGCATATCAATGACGAATGTACGGAGACCACAGCCAGAAGTATGCTCCAATAAGAGAGGCACAGAGCATTAGTACAAAAAGAGAAAAAGAAAAAGCAATCGTTTGTGCCGGGACAATACTAAATTGCGTAAAGAGTAACACCAACACCGCATCACGTGTCCCCAGTCCTGCCGGAGCAATCGGGAGCATACTGAGTACTCCTGCGATAGTCATGCTCGCCAAAAATGCCGGCATTGGTATCACCAGATTAAAAGCACGAGCAAGAAACACCATCTGCAAAAAATATATCGTCCAGTTGAGAATGGTGATCATTATAGGTTTTTTCCATTGAGCCCAAGCATGTTCGATGCGATGTGTTCTTACACAAAAAAGGACGGTGGCGATAAGAAGAACACACAGTCCTGCTACGGCATACTTCCAGTCAAAGAGTATGCCCAGCGCTCCTATACTCAGAACAAAGAGCGTTGTGATATCAAGCAATCTATCCGCAATCGTGAGAGCAATACTTGTTTTCAGTGGCAATCCGTGTTTTTTGAGCCAGGGGATTTTGAGTGCTTCACCGATTCTTCCCGGTGTTACGATTCCTAG
>JBAYNS010000117.1:0-3270 GCA_041678625.1 Candidatus Peribacteraceae bacterium | reverse complement strand
TTACGTCCGGAAGTCCGCAAAGAGGCACAGGTACTCCTCTCTGAGCTTGCATTCACCATTGTGAATCAACAGGAGAAGAATGGTATTGCTGAGCCATTACTCATTACCGAAGTAGCTGCATATCTGCCGCCGGATGTGCAAACTATTCCTATACTCACCGAAGAAGAAATCATGACTATTGTTCAGGGTATTAAAGATCGTATCTTTGTGTACAGCATGCAGCGCTCCCGCATTAATCAGCTGAATGCCGAATTCAAGTCGCTAGAGGGGCATCCTGATCAGGGACGCATTCTCCGTCGCCTGTACTTTGCGTTGCCCGGAGGCCCGGAAGATTTCCCGTTGAGAGTCCGCAAAGAAATCATTCGTTTGCAGTGGCAGAGAGCTGGACAGTAATAAAGAGCAACGTTTCCCCTGAGTTTTCTTGACCCCAACGGGTGTCATCCTCACACTTGGCGCACATATGTACGTCATTGCAGATCTCAAAGCCGGCCGGGCAGTTGTCATTGACGGCGAGCCATACCTGATTACCTGGAATCAATTCAGCAAACAGGGGCGCCAAGGAGGGGTAATGGCAACAAAGCTCAAGAACCTCAAGACTGGAAACGTCATCCAGAAGACGTTCCAAGGGAATGACAAACTCGAACAAGCAGATGTGGGGTACCGCAAAGTGCAGTATCTCTACGGAGACCATCAGAGCGGATATACGTTCATGGATTTAACTACCTATGATCAATTTACGCTCAGCGCGGATATTGTCGGTGATGCTGCGCAGTACTTCATTGAGGGGCAGGAGGTGGATGCACTCGTATTCGAAGAGAACCCCATTGGCATTCAGTTGCCTGCGACGGTGAACCTCAAAGTTGTCGAGACGCCTCCCGGTGTAAAAGGAGATACAGCAACGGGCGGAACCAAGTTTGCCGAGCTTGAGTCTGGCATGAAGGTCTCTGTGCCGCTTTTCATTAATGAAGGAGACACGATTAAAGTGAATACGGAGACGGGGGCGTATATGGAACGAGTTTGAACTTGCGTATGTCTAATTCGTCACTAGATCAACGGCTCGAGGAGATACTCAGGGCTTATCCTGATGATTGTTTCAATACTGATTGTAATCCAGGCCGAAAGAGTGCTGCGAGTCTACTAAGACTTCAGCGAGAGGTGCAAACGCTGCTTCAAGACTGGAGAAATAATAAGGTTACTCCGAATGTGTTTCATGCAGTTGGAGAGACGCATTTTGACGCTTATTGCAATTTACGTGGCTTCGAAAAAGATTGAGCATCTGAACACATATAGCTTATACTTTCAGAGTTTTTTTCAGTATTTCATTAACTTTTTTCGGGTTCGCCTGCCCTTTGCTTTCTTTCATTACCCAGCCGACGATAGCGCCCAAGGCAGCCTCCTTCCCCGCTTTGTAGGATGCAATTGCTTCGGGATTTTTTGCAATCGCCTTTGTAACGAGTTCTTCGATGGCACTGTCATCACTGATTTGTTGCATTCCTTCTTCTGCAATAATGACTGATGCCGATTTTCCGGTCTCCACCATTTTGCCAAGAACGTCCTTTCCTGCATTGGCAGAGATCTTCCCTTCATCAATGCTTGTGACCAGTTCCAGTATTGACTGTGTAGATGGCGCATCAGAGAGAGGTTTCCCGTGAGTGTTCAAAAATCCCATGAGCTGCGTGAGGATCACGGAACCTGCGCGCTTAGGATCGCCAGTTTTTTCATGTACGGCATCAAAAAGTTCCCGGAATTTTGGCTCATCGGTTAGTTGGAACACCTGTGCATCCGTCAGACCCAATCCTGCATACTTTTCCCGGAGGGCATTGGGCAACAAGGGCAAACTTTTGCGTACCTTTTCGATCTCTTTATCTGTGAATGTGAGTGTGGGAATATCCGGTTCCGGGAAGTAGCGGTAATCCATGGCAGTTTCTTTGTCGCGCAGCATTCTGGTTTTTCCTTCTTCATCCAACCACCCAACGGTGATGTCGTTCTTTAAGGGGCCACCGGATTCCTTCCACAGTTTTTCCAAGCGTTTTTCCTCATACATTAGCGCTTTTTCCAGTGCCTTAAAGGAATTGAGGTTCTTGATTTCGCTGCGGGGATTCAACTTCTTGGACCCCTTTTCTCTAAGGGAAATTGAAGCATCAAAGCGCATCATGCCCTTAAACATATCGGCTTCTGATGAGCCGACGGCAATCAGGATGCGCCGCAATTCCTGCACAAAAGCTACGGCTTCCTGCGCCGAGCGCAGATCCGGCTCGGTTACAATTTCCATCAGCGGCGTTCCCGCGCGGTTGTAATCACACAGTGTCTTCTGACCGCGATGTGTAAGCTTGCCTGCATCATTCTCCATATGCAGCCGCGTAATGCGACACTCACGTTCTTCCCCCACATTTTTTCCACTGGCATCCACTATGGAGTAGTGCATAGTTCCCGCTTTGGCCAAAGGAAAGTCATACTGGCTGATCTGGAATCCTGCCGGCAAATCCGGATAAAAGTAGTGCTTGCGGTCAAAGTGATTCTCCTTCTGGATTGTGCATCCCAGCGCAAGGGATATGCGGATTGCCTTTTTAATCGCCTCTGCATTCGGTACGGGGAGTGTCCCCGGGTGCCCCATACAAATCGGGCAGACCGTCGTATTCGGCGGTTTGCCAAAGGCATCATTATCACATGAGCAGAACATCTTGCTCTTGGTATTCATCTGCGCGTGTACTTCCAGGCCGATGACTGCTTCCAGTTCTGGCATGGAGAAAGAGTAGCTTTGTTCCCTGTTTGTTCGCAATGCAACGGTTGAGTTCCTTTAAATATTCTGCGACATAGATTCCGTTATTGATGATTTCATATAATCCACGATCATCACACCGTTCAGGTGATCCGTTTCATGCTGTACAACACGCGCATCCATATCGATCAGATGCCGTTCCTGTTTCTCTCCTTTCTCATTGAGGTATGTTATGGCGACCTCCCGCGGGCGGGACACCTCCACTGTGATCTTGGGGAGACTTAGGCATCCTTCTTCCTCCATGATGGTTTCCTCACTTCTCCAGGTGATTTCCGGATTAATGAGCACATTGAGCTTCCCGGCAAAACGTGCCAGACAGATTTGTTTGGATTCACCAATTTGAGGAGCTGCCAAGCCCAGTCCACCCTCGTCTTCCAGTGTTTCTTCCATGTTTTTAATAAGGCGCAGTATCTCCTTTGTTACTTTAGGCACCTTGATTCCCTCCGTGCGTAGCACGGGCGTATCGGCGCCGGTCACAATGGAAAGAATGG
>JBAYNS010000116.1:0-3297 GCA_041678625.1 Candidatus Peribacteraceae bacterium | reverse complement strand
GGAACAGTGATACAAAGCAGGAAGAGACCACAGAAGAATCTCTTCTGGATGGCGGTGTTGTCCTTTTGCGGCGGGATGAGCCGGATACCGGTGCTCGTGCATTGGGGGAGGGGAGTGAAACAGGCGTGTGCTACGTGTGTCGGGGTATTAGTGAACAAAAATTGTATTCAAACAAAGTGCTGGAGATCTTCGCAAATCCACATGCCAGTACACTGGAAAAACTATTGTAAATAGTATGGAACCTCACGTTATCCTGCTTGCCCATAACATCCGTTCCCTCTGGAACGTGGGATCGCTCTTTCGTACGTGTGATGCATTTGGTATAGAGAAACTCTACCTCACGGGATACACAGCCGTACCACCACGCAGAGAAATTTCAAAAACAGCGATTGGTGCAGAGGAATATGTTGCGTGGGAGCATGCCGATAACCCATTAAAGTGCATCAAGAAGCTCAAAAAAGAAGGTTATACGATTGTTGCACTCGAGCAAACATCGGATGCCACTGAACTCTCTCAGTACAAAGCTCCTGAAAAGATATGTCTTGTTGTAGGACATGAAGTAACCGGTGTCCCTAAAGAAATTTTAGATCAATGTGATGATTCTGTAGAAATTCCGATGCTTGGCACAAAAGAATCAATCAATGTGGCAGTTGCAGCGGGCATTGCGCTGCATCACCTACGCAATGCATAAAGAATCCGTAGCGCATGTTCGGTTACTTGCGCGATCCGCGCGGATAACCGAATCCGTACTGTAGACATGCATTATTCCAATCTTCCCTGAGGAGGGATCACGCAACCTTCTTCCAGATCTCCATCTTGGTCTGGATGAGCGCGCCGAAGGCAATGAGGACTGCAGCAAGAATCAAGAGCCATCCAACAATGGGGATGAACCAGAGGAGCTTTAGGACGATGTATGCTGCAATGCTCACAAAGAAGAAGCCGACTTTCCCCCAATTCTTCTTGTACTTTGCTTCTATCCACTTTGCCATGACCATGGCAGCGAGTGGTTTTGCGAAGAAGATAGTAAAGCCGTAGGTGACGAAGAGGAGTAAACCAATGGGAGCGCCGATAACACTCACAAGGAAGAGAACGGCGATAACAGGCAGAAGAACAAAATACAGCAGACCGTAGAGCATACACATCCACGGAGCTTTACGGACCTTCTTCGCGGTATTGGTGAAGTAGTTCTTTGTCAGTAGCACCATGAGCAAGATAAAGAGCGATGCTGCGAGTAGGCTGTAGCCAAGGAAGGCGAGCATTGCAACTTTCATGGCGCCGAACATAGTTGTTCCCACAACATCATCACGGTTATATATCCGCAATTCCGGATTGAATGTTGCGGTGCCCTTTACGATTGCTGCAAAAGGATTTTCCTCTTCGGGTGTCCAGTACTCCAAATCTCCTTGGAGAGCAGCGGTTTCTCCCACTTTCACCTCACGTGCGACAATAGTGGAGTTGCCTTTAACAACTCCTTCCAGTTGCACCTTCTCACCGCGAATGGTTGCATCACCCTGAACGGTGCCGGAGAAAACAACATTGCCACCGTTACTATTCAGATTTCCTTCTATGGTACCGTCGATAATCACCAGGCCTCCAAAGATGATGGTATCACCACGGATAATGGCATCGCTGCCGATACGCACATTTCCTCCTGTGATGATCAGGTCGTCTTTGACAATGCCATCGATGGTGATATTGCCGCCGGCGACACGCAGGTCATCGCCGATAGTGCTCTTTACAATGACGTTCCCTCCTGCAGCAATCAGGTCACCGGTGACATCACCTGTTATTTCCACTTCGCCGGCTGCGATCACCAGGTCTCCCTGTATTTGCTCTTTGACGTGCACCAATCCACCTGCGACGTAGAGATCATCCTGAACGGGAATACTTATGGAGAAAAGCTCGTTATCATCTTCAGCGGCACGGAAAATGGCAGCCGATGATGCGACAGGCAGGAGCAGGCCAAGAAGGAGTACAAGAGGAAGACAGCGTTTCATGGAAAATGGGGGAATACGTTGTGGAGTGTAGCGTTTCGACGGATAACGCTCAATAATGCCATGATGACGGATAGTATCGTTATGGCACGGTGCAAAACTACACACACTCCGTTGGATCCACATCAACGACAACACCATTCAGATCGAGTGCAGCAAGAACCTCTCTTGGATTTGCTCCTTTCAGGAGTACGTGCCATGCACGATTGCCGCCGAAGAGCAGTGGTGCGCAATGTGCGGTAATGGAAATATTCTGTTCCTGCGCAGCGCGCAGAGCGCGATCGCGCAGAGCCGGTGCCCGGGTAGCAGCATTTTCGCGCACGATCAGGCGGATCATCTGCGTAGCGGGCGGGTAGCCCGTGTGCAGCCGGATTCTGAGTTCATCTTCCAGAAACTGTTCAGTTTTGTGTTCCGCTGCCAAGCGCACTTCCGGCGCATCCGGGCGGAATGTCTGGATGATCACTTCCCCCGGTTGTGCACGGCCGCTGCGGCCGGTGAGCTGTGTCAGGAGCTGAAAGATGCGCTCGCCGGCGCGGAAGTGTGGCAGACTCAAACCAATATCGGCAATCAGAACGGCGGCGAGTGTCACATCGGGCAGATCCAATCCTTTGACCACCGATTGTGTTCCCAGAAGGATATCAGCCTGCCGTTCGCGCATTTTCTTCAGGAGCAGGCGCATGTGCTCCGGATGCGTGAGAACGTCGCTATCCGCACGGAGCAGACGGGCTTCTGGGAAGATACGTTGTAGAAGCTCTTCAATGCGCTGCGTCCCTGCGCCAACGGCCCGCAGACGCACGGATCCGCATGCAGGACATGCGGAGGGCACCGGACGCTCAATCCCTGTGATGTGATCTCTGAGGATGGGATTTCCCTGCAGGCTCCTGTGTACAGTGAACGGCAGATGAGATTCAGGTGATGTCACCCGACGGCGGCAATCCAAACACAAAAGAGCGCTGGCCACTCCGCGATGGTTTAAGAAGAGGACGGATTGGTCGCCACATTTCAGACGCTTCGTAATGGCCTCCAGAAGAGGAGGGGAGAACGGGTAGAGCGTGCCGAAGTCCACGGTGGCAAGATCAATAACGCGCACGGTGGGGAGGGCATGGTTCTGGTAACGATCGGGGAGACGGACAAGGTTGTACGTTCCGCTCTTTGCCCGCGACCAGCTTTCCAGCGAAGGCGTGGCGGTTCCCAGTACGAGTTTTGCACCGCTGAATCTGCAGAGAGCTTCTGCGGTTTCGCGTGCATGGTAACGGGGCGTTTGTTCGTTCTTATACGTCCACTCGTGCTCTTCATCCAAAAT
>JBAYNS010000115.1:0-3808 GCA_041678625.1 Candidatus Peribacteraceae bacterium | reverse complement strand
GATGAAGGTGCTGTGGATAAGGCAAAGAAGACACTCCTGTATGCAATTATCGGTCTCATTATCATCCTACTTGCCAGTGCCATCGTTACCATTATTGCCAGCTTTGCTAGTGGCGGTACTGCCCCATAATCCCGGCACCTAACGTCTTTTGAGAGAACGTGATGGTCGTGCAATTCCCGGATCGGTGATTTCCTGTAGTTTTTCCAGTGCTTCTCTTCCCACATCGGCAATGGATTCTTTTTCGTACGCGATCGGATCGCGCACCACAACTGCATCGGGAAGCACCTCGATAATTTCACTTACGGGAATGGCGGTGCCCCAGCGCCACCATCGCTTTGGAAAGAGCCACGTGAGCTTCATGCTTTCTGTACTGAACTGCACATCGCGGCATATGCCCACATGAACCCCGCTCTGCGTGCGGATGTGCTGCCCCAGAATCGTACGGCCGTCTTCCAGAAGCGGCTGCAGACGTATGTGTTCCTCTGCCAATGAGAGTGCTTCCGCAGAACGCACGGCGAGGAATGCGCCCCATCGGATAATATCCTGTGCAGCACAGAAGAATTCCTGAGTTCCGAACATTGCCGGAGCACTCACATAAAATCCTTCCACTGTTCCCGTATCCGGATGAAGCAGCATCCCCGTAATATGCCCCACGGTTTCGCCGTGCCGCTCCTCAACAACCGGCAATCCCAATGCTGTGGTGAATCGTGCCTGCATACGCATAGTGTATACCTGCTGCTGATAACTCAGGATACCCCCTACCGCAGAATGCGTATTTCCCGTATAATAGAACCAATGCACATCTTTGCAGGTTCATCACATCCGGCGCTCGCAGAAGCCCTTGCACGCAAGCTCGGGGTCACACTGGGCAACATCACTCTAAAGAGTTTTAGCTGTAATGAACGGTACGTTCGGTTTGAGGAATCCATCCGCGGCAAAGATGTCTACCTGCTTCAAACAGCCACCATCAATCCCGATGAGGATCTGATACAGCTCTTCTTTATGTGTCAGGCGGCAAAGCTGAGTTTTGCGGAAACCGTGCACGTGATCGTTCCGCACTTCCCATACGCGCGGCAGGACCGCGTTGCCGAACCGCGCGAACCGATATCCGCCAAGCTGGTGGCTCATCTGCTGGAAGAAGCCGGCGCAGATCATGTGATTACACTGGATCTGCATTCCCCGCAAATTCAGGGATTCTTCTCTATCCCCGTGGACTCGCTGGATAGCCGGGCGATCTTTGCCGACTACTTCACCAAGAAGAAACTTCCTGACCCCGTAGTGGTATCCCCCGATGCAGGAGGCGCAAAGCGCGCAAAGAAATTCGCTGATCTGATTTCTGCGGAGCTGGCCATCATGCACAAAACCCGTCCACAGCACCACAAGGCAGAAATCTTGGAAGTTGTCGGCGCGATAGAAGGACGCACCTGCATTCTCTTCGATGACATGATCGATACCGCAGGCAGCCTGCTTTCGGCAAAGAAAGCCTTGGTGGAACGTGGTGCCAACCCCGATGTTTTTGCCGCTGCAACGCACGGCATCTTCTCTGGCAATGCTGTGGAAAATCTCCAAAAGGCGCAGTTCAAAGAAATCGTTGTCACTGACAGTATCCCCACGGAGCACACATCCCTAAAGAATCTCACCATCCTCCCCATCGCCCCGATGCTCGCAGAAGTGATCGGACATATTGAGCGCGGAGAGAGTGTGACCGAAATCTACAATAAGTAATCTGTAGCACACGGAGCATGTGCAATTGCGATACGACAAAGAAAGCAAAAAATCAGGTTGAAGCGCAGGGCAGAGAACCGTATCGTAGGATGGCTGCAAAGCAACGCATCTTTTACAATGCTCTCAGGGCGATTATCCCGCGGATGCGGGATGGATATCATTCACATCACGAGCGATTATCCCGCGGATGCGGGATGGATATCATTCACATCACGGGCGATTAGCTCAGCTGGTTAGAGCGCGACACTGATAATGTCGAGGTCGGAGGTTCAAGTCCTCCATCGCCCACCACACTTCGCCCCGCGAATGCGGGGCTTCGCGTGGCACGCCAAATAGAATTGAATTACTCCCAAGAAGAAGTGTGCCCCGCAGAGCTTCGAATGAAATGAGAAGCGGCGTGGGGCTTTTTGATGTATAATCGGTTGCTATGTACTACGTATATATATTTTACGGCTTAAAAACGGACAGAACTACATTGGATTCACTAGGGATTTGAAGAAAAGGCTTACAAGTCACAAAAACCATTCATCTCCAACTACAAGCAGGATAGAGCCAGAGGAATTAGTTTTCTACTCTGCTTTCAAAGCAAAGCAAAAAGCATTGGACTTTGAAAAATATCTAAAGAGTTCATCTGGCTTTGCATTTAGAAATAAGCGACTCATATAATTTAAAAAGATAACAACCGTTGGTCGGTCTATCACCATTCGACTCGCCCCGCGGACGCGGGGCTCGCTCATGGCAAGCCATGGAAGTTTATCCTGAACGCAAGTGAAGGATTCAAGCTTGCACTGAGGAACGAAGTGACGAAGTGTCCTCCATCGCCCACCATCAACCTAACTCTTTTAGGAGATGCTGCACATCTCTCATTGCTTCCTCTCTTCCCTCACGTCGAAGATGTCGTAAAACAGTCTGGAGTGCTTTTGCAGCATAGAGAGCAGATTGCTCATATCCTTTCACTTTCAAATCAGCCGTATATCCCAGAACATCGCCGGCCACTTCATCAAACCGTTCAGTGCCAGCGTTGTGATGAACAATATCTTCTGTAAGGCAATGAGGTGGAACAGTAGTAAAAACACCAAATGGTAAACGTCCTTTCCCATCTGCAGTTTTTCCATTCAGTGTAGCCGCATGAAATTTCATAGACTGCAAATCACCAGCACACGCAGCACGGTCATACTCCCGCATGATGGCATCGGTCATATCCAGACCCCAAACACCTGTATATTTTCCAAATTCACTGTGCATATCCCTTTTACCGTTGGGGGAACAAAACGGTAAGCGCGGAGTCATGACAAAATTTGACCAAAATTCAAAGAGTGTTTGCGAAGTGATACTGAGCAATGTACGGCTTGCATTTACCTGAGACGACGTTCGTAGAGAATCGTTGGCAACTTGTGTGTAAACCTTCATCGCGGCATGCAAATCCGAAAGACGCACATCCAATGCACCAGACACATTGCCACGAATAGCCTCGGCTATTCTGTGTAAACGACCAGTGGCAATTTCTACTTCTGGATACTGCTGAACAAGTCTTCGATGTACACCTGGGATCAAATCCAGACACTGCGAAAAGCGTGCTATTCGTCTTGAATTGTTATCCGGAAAACCCATAGGAGGTACCTTATACTTCTGCCGCTAAAAAGCGGCAAGTATTATTCCCGCAACCACGCCACCAAACGCTCCAACGAAAGACGGTACGGCAAAACCTCTCCGCGGAGTGCAATGTGAGAAGCTGTACCTGTTACAGTGTCGAGCGTGAAATCCACCATGGTATCCCCTTCTGCTGTTGCAAAGACGATATTGGTAATGTGTGCAAAACCAGACGGCTCCGGCGTAACAACGGTTTGAACGGTAAAGACTGCTCCTGCATTCTGCAAGAGTTCTTCTGCACTTTGCTGTACGACATCAGGAGAGAATACCTGTTCCGGCGTGGAAGATGCTGCCTCATGCTCTTCCTGAGATGATGCAGGCTCTTCATCGCGTATTTCTACGCGATCTTCCGCCAGAAAAGATTGTAACGCAGCACGGTCTTCCTGAGAAAATACCGTTGGGAAAGCGTTGTGGAGTTGTCCGAGTGCTTCAG
>JBAYNS010000114.1:0-3809 GCA_041678625.1 Candidatus Peribacteraceae bacterium | reverse complement strand
AGCCAAAGAGGTGGCACGAGGCATTGCGGGATACGGCAATCCTCTGGGTATTCCGAACCTTGGTGGCGATACGGTCTTTGATGCTTCGTACAACGCCAACTGTCTGGTGAATGCCATTGCACTGGGAATCGTGCGCGAAGATGAGATTATTCACAGTGAAGTACCGGCGGAAGCGGCGGAAAAAGCATACGACATCATCATTGTCGGCAAGCCAACAGACCGCAGCGGATTCGGTGGTGCCTCCTTTGCGAGCGCCTCCATGGAAGAAGAGAAAAAAGAACAGAACTCCGGCGCAGTGCAGGAGCCCAACCCCTTCTTGGAGCGTCATCTGCTCGCTTCGACCTATGCGCTCTTTGATTGGCTGGCAGAAGCTAAAAAACTGAATAAAGTCAGCTTCAAAGATTTAGGTGCCGGTGGTGTGGTTTGCGCGAGTGTGGAGCAGGTGGCCAACCGCGGGTTTGGCGCCCAGATCGCTTTGGATGCCGTTCATATTTCTGCGGAAGATCTGCCACCGGAAATTATCGCCTGTGCAGAAACACAGGAACGCTTCTGTTGGATCTGTCATCCCGATCTTACGGAGCACATTCTGCATCACTACAACATTGACTGGGATCTGCCCTCCGTTGCACAGAATGCGCGTGCAAGCCGTATCGGCACCGTTACGCCCGACGGTATCTACACAGTCACCTATCACGGCGCAACAATCTGCCAAGCAAAAGCACTCGATATCACGTGCGGATTGCAGTACACACGACCGACGAACCCCGTGAGCATCACACACGCTGAACCGAAAATTACCTGTGAAGGAGATGTCATCACCGTCGCAGACATCGGAGAAAGAAAAAATAAAACATTCCGGACAACCATTCCAGAAGTCTTCAGGACAATGCTCGCACACCCGAATAACGGTTCTCCGGATTCTGTTATTCGACATTACGATAAGAATATTATCGGTAATACCATTCTGGAGGCCGGTGAAGCCGATGCCGGAGTGATTGCCCCGTTGCAGGATCTGAAAAGTTACGTGCACGCGGGCGCGCATCCCGGTTGGAAAATTTCGGATGAGGAACGCTGGCGAGGTATCGCTGTTGCCGGCGATGGCAACGGCCGGTACGGCCGTATTTCTCCGTATCTACAGGGTATGAATGCCGCCGTAGAAGCTATGCGAAATGTGGCATGTGTTGGCGCAAAACCCCGTGCTCTCACCGATTGTCTGAACTACGGAAATCCTGAAATTCCGCAACAGCTCTGGGAGCTGCAGGAAGGCGTGCGCGGCATCGCTGACGCAGCGAACGGCGTGCATGTGGATGACACAACCGTGCCTGTTGTTTCTGGCAATGTGAGTTTCTATAACGGCAAGCCCGATGGATCTGCCATTGATCCCACAGCTATCGTTTGTTGCATCGGCATTGTACCCGATGCACGCAAAACCGTTTCCATGCAAATCAAACAAGCAGATTCCCTGCTCTTCTTTGTGGGAGATCGCAAAGATGAATGTGGAGGATCCGCCTATTATCAAATATTGGAAGATTTGGCAAAAACCAAACGTGACGCCTTGCTGGGATGCAATGTTCCTCATCCTGATTGTGCTGCAGTCTCCGCTCAGATTGCCTTTGTCACACAGGCAATTGCCAACGGATCCGTTCTTGCCTGTCATGACGTCAGCAACGGAGGTCTGGCACTCGCTTTAGTGGAAATGACTCTTCCACAACGTGGCATAGGCGGTTCCATCGGCATTGAGGCGGATATTGCACCACTCGGAAACTTGCGTCCGGACATTCTGCTCTTTAGTGAAACCGGCGGATTTGTGCTGGAAGTCCAGGAGGAAAAAAGCAGTGCAATCATGCAACGTGCAGAAAAATGCGGCGTGACTCCTATTCCCCTCGGCCGAACACTCCCCTCCTCTCAGTTGCGCATTCTCCACGGAAAGACTGTTTTGCTTTCTGAAGAACTACAATCCCTCACTCAAATACAAGAATCTGCGATTTGAGCGCTGTAATAGAACCGAAAATGATACTTGACATAAAGTACAAGTAATGATTAAATATCCTCCTTTTTCCTATTCTGCCATGACTGTCCTCCGTGGTTTCCTCACTTCGTGCATCATTGTTACCCTGAGCGCTGTTGCCGGTCTGGCCATTGTCCAGAACGCCTATGCTGCAGGAGGATCTTTAGCTATTGAACAAGTAAGCCAGACACGCCTTTACGGTACATGGGTGCTGAGCACACCGGACAGCCGGACAATCGTCGATAATCGCGGTGTGCCTTCCAAAACGGTGACACCCGTTGTCGGTGGTACATACACGATTTCTGTGGATGCCCCTGAAAAGGCACGGACCACCATTGTTGTCTACCGCGGTACCAACGTACTGCACAATACTGAAGGTACGCGATTGTCCTTTACACTTTTGGAAGACGATACGGCACGCGTGGTGATCACGCACCGCTTCTTTGGAACAATAACAGTGGAGAGCGATCCTGTGGGACAGGCATTTGTCCTGACAGGTTCCGATGGCACAAACCAAACCGGTACAACACCGGCTTCTTTCTACAGCATGTCTCCACAGAGTTACACCGTGCAGTACAGCATGCTTGATAAATGCATAGCACCTCATAATCAGTCCCGACCGCTGGAACCGAATGGATCACTTGCCTTTCTTGGTGTGTACCGATGTTCTTTCCCCGTCATCGATATCACGCCGCCTGAACCAGAACAGGAAACCGTAGCGCCACAGAGCATAGAATTCTCTCTTCTTGCCAACCAGAACGAAGTACTCCCTGGCGGAATGCTGCACTACACACTCACTGTAGCCAATCACAACCACAGCACATTGCACAATCTGCAGGTTTCCGTGCAGTTCGATCCTCAGCAAGTCGCCGTTTCCGGCGTACGCGATAACGGTCGCATCCAGAGGAACCTGATGATATGGGAAGTTCCCGGTATCTACGCAGGTCAACAATGGTCAACAACCTTTACTGCAGATGTGCAAGACGGATTGCCTGCAGGAGAACAGATAACTATGACCACGCGTGCATCCGCCGATGGGCTTGTGGAAGCAGGTATGCTGCCACAAATGCTCGCACAGAGTGTTGGTGTAGCACTCTTGCCGCAGACGGGAGAAGACAAGACTTTCGCACTCCTGAGCATCCTCATGATGCTAGGAGCACTCACAACCGCTACCACAATCCGCCGCAGACGATCTGTAGTGTTACAGAAAGCGTTTTAAATGATTTGTATAGGGAAGGGTTCCGTCAGGGCAGTGTTCGTATAAACGAACGCTGCTTCGACGGACGCAATTGCACTTGTGCAGGAAAAAAGGGACAATAATGCCCCGTCCTCCAACAGGGACTCCATTTCCCACGCATGCATATGAAGTCATTGCATTCATTCCTCGCGGTTCTCAGCCTTTCGAGCCTGCTCCTCTGCTCAACTCCTTTTATTGCAACAGCACAGGAATCCGAAACGCCGCTGGAAACCGGGACCATTCGCATTGAACAGAAAACACCTCTGGAAAATATTTTTGCAGAATGGACACTCATTAAGCCCGGCAATACCTCTCTGAAAGGACGGCATCAAACGCAAACACTCTCCAATGCTGCGGCAGGGAATTACACGATGATCGTGGAGCCGCTGGATGGCGCCACAGCTTCCATGAAAGTTTTCTTCAATGGAGACTTAGTTGAATTCAATGAGCATGCACAAGCCACATTCACACTGGCTGGCGGCGATGATGTGCTTCTCATTGTTGAAAACACCTTTACACGTGTTGGAGGCGTCTCAGTCAGTAGCGTGCCTTTGGGGCTCTCTT
>JBAYNS010000113.1:0-3819 GCA_041678625.1 Candidatus Peribacteraceae bacterium | reverse complement strand
CGATCCTCGATCCCCGATCCTCGATCCCCGATCCTCGATCCTCGGTTCTGCAATAACATCCGAACCCTCTGAACATAATATTCTCACTCCCAATCCCGGCCCCGGGAACGGATGGCGCCAGACCAGATCATGGGGAAGACCGAGTTCTTCACCCAACCGGCGCACTTCGTCTTTGTAGAGATCTTTGAGCGGTTCTATGACGAGTCCTTTTTCAATCATGTCCTGCACAGCGGCAACACGATTGTGGTGCGTTTTGATGTGATCGGCATGTTTGGTTCCTCCTGTTTCGATGGTATCGGGGTAGATTGTTCCTTGCCCAAGCATCCAGATTTCCTGACCTTCTGACTTTTCGACCTTCTGACCTTCTGACCTGTTCAATCCCATCTCTTCACTCACCCGTCTCTGCACATCCAGGAATGTCTGCCCGATAATGTTGCGCTTCTCTTCCGGATCATAGACATCTTTGAGGTTCGCAAAGAACTCTTCTGACGCATCTTCCACGCGCAAATTCGGTAACCCCAGTTGTCCCAGAGCCTCTTGAATCTGTACGACTTCATTCTTGCGCATGAGCCCCGTATCCACGAGCAACCCTTGCACGCGGTCAGGCCCAAGCACCTTATCAAGGAGTGTGAATGCAACCGTGGAATCCACTCCGCCAGAGACGAGCATGAAAACTTTCTTCCCCTGAGTCTCCATTCTGATCTGTTCGCTGATGTACTCTGCATAATTTTCTACGGACCATTCGGCTGCATCACAGAGCTCGACGAAATTCTGCAAAATCTGATTCCCGCATTCTGTATGCGTTACTTCCGGATGAAACTGAACAGCATAGAATTTGCGCTTCTCATCGGCAAAACCGGCATTCGCACAGGAGTCCGACGTTGCGATTTGCTCGAACCCCTTCGGCAATCGCACTGCTTCATCTCCATGGGACATCCATGCAATGAACTCATCCGGACACTGCACAAAAAGGTCAGCAGGCTGGAACGCCCGCTCTGGTTGATGGTTCGCCATTGGACCTTCTGACCTTCCGACCTCCTGACCTCCTGACCTCCTGACCTTCGTACGTCCGTATTCCTTTACTTTCCCCTGCTTCACCTCTCCCCCAAGCGTCTGCGTCATCCATTGGAGACCGTAGCATATGCCAAGAATGGGAATGCCGAGATTGAAAATTGCAGGATCCCCCTGCGGACTTTTGGGGTCGTACACACTCTGCGGACCGCCGGAAAGAATGATGCCCGCTGAATCTTGGAGATCTGTGGCACGGGTTTCCGCATCGCGAATTTCACTAAAAACACCAAAGCGCCGCACGCGGCTGGCTATCAGGTGGGCGTACTGCCCGCCAAAGTCCAGAATGACAATGCTGCGTGGGTGTTCCATGGACATAGAGTACATTGTTCCCTATGCATTTGACAAAACTCTGAAGAGGAAGATAATCGCTTTAATGAACCAGGCACTGGATTCATCTACTCTCTTCCAGGGTTACAGCGCAGCGGAAGCACAATGTGGTGGCGCTATTCCTGCAATGGTGCAAGCTGCACAAAAAGACAAATGCTCATCAGCCGAACTGATTACTTATCTGGAACAAGCCGGTGCAGGCATGCGGTTGGGCCAGCAGACACTGACACATTCCTTACCGCATAATGAACACGGTCAATTGGATCTGGACAGCATTGTTTCCACACGCACAATTTTTCAAAAGGTCAGCGGCAAAAGGCCTGATGTTATCAGCTCAGTAACTGACCAAATAGATGGGCTCCTGAAGATGGATGTACCGCCAGAGCAAAGAGAAAATCTACACAAAAGACTTTATAGAACAGCTTTGGACGTCGGCGAAGGGAAATACCAATTTTATGCCTTAGGCGAACAGCACAGGTTTTTTGCAGACGCCGCAGGTGCTCAAGGAGACATTGTTGATCCCACGACACTTTTACACTGGTTGACACATGCTAAGAAGCAAATAGAGACCATCCTACGAGCCGCCCCTCACGAGAATGGTATGCCTCTTGTTCAGCGGATACGCCAAACCCGCACAATGGTAAAAGGGCTCATCTTCGGTCATCAGCCACTGCAAGTTATTGCAGATAGGCTTCCTTCTAAAGAACGCAGAGAGCTACTGCAACTTGCAGAAAAAAGGTTGGCCCCCAAACAGAGTGGAGTCGTTCAATTTTTTCAAAAAAAACTCACAGAATTATTTCAGCCAGAAGACAAACCCCATCAAGCCCTCATGGAGAAATTAGCACAAAGAATGGGGCAACATTGGAACGCTCTCTGTCGTGAGATACTTATTGCATCGGCCATGCAAAAAAGATCGGCACCATCAAAAACACTCATACCTGCCACCGAAACAACACCAGAACCAGAAGCTACCGATCCGGCTGCTGTTGATGTGGCTGAAACACCAGAACCTCATCCTCTGATTGATGGCGAAAGCAGCGATATTCTCAAGCCCATAACCAAGCCACCTATTATTTCTGCTGAGCCTGAAAAGGAAGAGATAATCTTTGAAGAAGTGCCGCCGGAAACTCCGGCTCAGCCCGAAGAGGACGCGCCGCTACAGCAGTTTTTAAAAGGTCTTAAGGCGGACGAATAAGATCGAATCTACGTCGGTCTTTCCCGCGGTGAACAGGCCGCTACCAGTATCCATACGGTAAATGCTACAGCACTGTCTTCCCATGCATGGAGGAAGAGTGCAGCAACGGAAATTCCCAGGAAGATGAGGAACACTTCCCCCGATCCGTAGCGTGCACGCAAGGAATGGATGGTGAGAAGTATGAAAGCCAGGAAGAGTGCAAAACCCGCTGTGCCCAGTTCAATGCCCAGTTGTAGATACCAGTTCTCTGGCAGGAGAGGGCAGAGGCACGTACGTTCAACCGGCTGCACCTGGCGACCATCAACAAACACGCAGAGATTTGGGTGAACAGCAGCCCACGAAGCATCGGCCCCAGCTTCCAGATAGACGCACGGATCACTCACGCGATTGCTGGCAGGACCGGCCATACCCAGCCCACGACCAAAGGGATACTGCATTATCGAGTGTGTCGCCTGCAGAGGTCGTAGGAAATGATCGCGGGAAGATGCAACGCGTAGCAATGTACCCGGCGCCAGAACCATAATGAGGATAACTGTGCCTCCAACAACGGCAACAAGCCGCACCATTGCACGTAGAAACGCATCGCGTGTTTGAAAGTCATAGAGAGCGGTTACCAGAATCACCAGAGCTGCAATCCATGCACTGCGTGAAAACGTGAGCAATAATGCAATACCAATTAAGAGGAGATATGCACTTCGTTTAATATACCGCCGATCCACGTGGAAATGGAGCAGATTCGGCAGCCATCGCTTATCTATAGGGGAAGTGAAGAGCGTCACCACTCCGATAGTCCACGGAAGGAGTAGCCAGAGACCCAACTGATTCGGACCGCTCATGGTGGATTGAATACGCCGCAGGAACGAACCGCCGATTTGCTGGTATCCCGCAATCGGCGCATTGGGTAAGTAGAGCGAATGAAGATCGGAATACCCCAGCCAGTGGAAGTATTGCTGCGGCAGAAAGAATGTGACAATGCCGTAGGCAGCTATAACTCCACCAACTAGCATGACGCTGTGCAGCGCACGCTTGAGAAATACATCGGACCAGAGCACGCGGCGCAGCGCAAAGAACGCCACAAGAGGAAGAAAGTCATACTTAAAACCCAGAAGGTACAGTCGCCATTGGCCATGCGTGAGACCGGTGACCACCACCGAGAGGATCAGCAGAACAATGAGAAGAATATCGAGCCTATCCATGGACCATCGCTTCTTCCATGCGGGATGGAT
>JBAYNS010000112.1:0-3875 GCA_041678625.1 Candidatus Peribacteraceae bacterium | reverse complement strand
TGTACCAATATGCATCTGCGCAAGTAACTGATGCGAATCATCTTGCAGACACGCGGCAAAACCTTTGTCATCTTCCAGAGATTCCAGCGACCACTTGATCATGGTGAGCGGTTCCCCCAACTGATGCATGATGAGTTCGAGCATATTCGCACGTTCCTGCTCTATCTGGAGTTGTCCCCGTATTCTGCGCGCATGCAGAACCGTCTGCACAAAGAGGGCAAGAACCATTGCAAGAACAACCAGCAGAACAAAGAGTACGGGTGAGAATACCGCACTCGTAAGCCCCTGGAACGTTGATGCCTCTATATCCAGACCCAGAATGCCCGCAACGGATCCGTCCGCGCGCATGATCGGCGCATAGCCGGAAATAAATGTTCCCCACTGATCAGTGGTGAATTCCTGATCGGTGGTGGGACCCAAAAATGCCTGCTCATGCATGGCGGTAAAATCGGTGATGTCGTAAGTATCACCTGGAATTGTGTTCATCTCTGATACATCAATCTGACCATCGCTATTCTCATCCTGTTCTTCAAAGGAATTGAGCGAATCGGCATCGGCAACAAATTCCAAAATCATAGGGCGCTCTGTACGGCGTATCAGATACGCAAACCGGATGGTGGGATCGTTGTCGCGTATCACCTGAAGCCGCTCCACCATGTCCGCATAGAACGCAGTGTGCAGATCCTGCGCACCGCGAATACGATCGATCTCTTCACCTTCAAAGAAATGCGACGCCATGGCAACCGTACTCCGCAAATTCTCTTTTATATGACCGTCCATTGCCTGGCGCGTGCTCAGGTACAGCACAGCGGAAACACCGGTAACCGCGAACAGAATGATCACCATCGTAATCACTGATCCTCTGTCCTGCGTTTGCGTTGATGTCTGTGAGAACGGCAGTTTCATGAGAGGAGAGGTGTGATGGTTATTTGGTGACGATATCGTAAGTATCCTGCGTAATTTCTTCTTCTTTCAGCAGGCGCTTTGCTTCGCTTTCGAACGTGCACATGCCCATCGCCCTGTTGGATTGAATGACGGAGGAGAGTTCCTGCAGACGGTTATCGCGGATGATATTGGAAACTGCCGGCGTGCTCAGGAGCATTTCCCGCACGGCTATGCGTCCGCCGCCATTGCGCGGAACAAGCCGCTGCGCCACCACGGCTTTCAGGGAGTAGGAGAGCTGCGTGCGAATCTGCTGCTGCTGATGAGAGGGAAAGACGTCAATGATGCGGTCAATGGTCTGGACCGCATTGGGTGTATGCAGCGTTGCCAGAATCAGGTGACCGGTTTCCGCAAGCGTCAGGGCTGCAGCAATGGTTTCTATGTCGCGCATCTCCCCAACCATGATAATGTTCGGGTCCTGCCGGAGCACCCGCTTGAGCGCTTCGGAAAAGGAGCGGAAATCCTCGCCATACTGCCGTTGGCGGATGGCGCTTTTTCCCGCAGGGAAAAGGAATTCTATGGGATCTTCCAGCGTTACGATGCTCGTGGCGCGCTGCGTATTGATGTGCTGAATCATCGCCGCCATGGACGTGGACTTTCCCGCGCCTGTGGGGCCGGTAAAGAGGATGAGCCCCTCGGAGAGGGTGCAGAGATCGCGCATCACATCGGTGAAACCGATGTCCTGCAGCGAGGGAATTTCCGTGGGAATCAAACGCGCTGCAAGGCCAAGATTTCCCCGTTCGTAATGGCAGTTCACGCGCAGGCGCACCCCGTTGGAAATCCCGTACGACACATCGATTTCCCGGCGGTCTTTGAGGACGTCGAATTGTTTGGCTCCCAGAACGGTACGCACAAAACGCTCCGCGCCGGCTTTGGTCACTTTTTCTTTGCCATGTTCTACGAGTTTTCCATCAATGCGCAAAAGAGGCGGATGCCCCACAATAATGTGCACATCCGATGCATGTTCCTTGGCCGCCGCAGTAAAGAGTGTCTGTGGAGCTATAGGCATCAAACTATGATAGCAGATTTTAGCCTTCTTTTAAAGCAAAAATGACAGCCTGAGAAGTTGTCAGGAAGAGGCTGAGGAGATGGTCAGGTGGTTGTGCTTACCATGACAGGGGTGTGTCACCCTTCGGCTCCAATGAGTAATTTGTCATGCCGAGCGGAGTCGAGGCATGTCTGTTATGTCACCCTTCGACTCCGCTCAGGGTGACAAGGGGGGGTTAGGATGACAAAATGCATTAGTTATCAAAAAGCTTTGTGTTATACAGAATATATCCGTGTCATGGTGAGCACAGTCGAACCATGACATTACTATTTCACACCGACATTTCCCAATGTACTGTGCGCCTCACAGAGCGAAAAACATGATCGGGTGGCTGGCGCGCCACGGGGGGTGAAGGGGCAAGCGGAGGAGCATTGGCGCGCCGGCGTTTGGCGCCACCTTGTCGCCGGACAAGGTGGCAAATGCGACCTACTCTTCCCCCCGACACAGCTGATTCATCACGATTGCTCCGATCTTGGCAATGGCATCCTCTGGAATATCGTATTCAGCAGCTTCTTCTATCCATTCGGCGAGCATGTCTTCTCGCACGTCTTTTAGATCCAACCCTTCATTCCGTTCCCGCGCTTCCGCACAGAGGAGCACGCGATCTGCAAAAAGCGCAATAATCTTCTGATCAATACCCTGTAGTTGGTGGCGCGTTTCTGTCATGGTCAACATAGTGCAAAAGCGTAAAAGAAAGGTTGTGCGCGCATATTCGCTCAGGAAATAAAAGATGCAATTGTTTACCCTTGCACAAATCCGCTTTTTGAATGTTCGCTAGCACCGCGAGGAAAACTCTTTCTGAGGTTCTTCTGCTCAGGTGCGCAGATGGACACTTTCGCGCTATGCTATTGGCATGGATAAAGCGGATGCCCGTCAGCGCATTGCAAAACTCCGGGAAGAAATCTGGCGTCTGAATAAGGCGTACTTCATTCAGGATCGCAGTGACGTATCCGAGGATGTTCGCGATGCGCTCAAGCAGGAACTTATCGCACTGGAAAAGGAACATCCCGACCTGGTGACGCCCGACTCCCCTACTCAGCGCGTGGGTGCGCCGCTGGATGGCCGCCTGCCAAAAGTACGACATTTGACGCCAAAAGAATCGCTACAGGATGCGTTTTCCTTTGAGGAGCTCACGGAATGGATTGAACAGATGCAGCGCGCATTGGGGAATGAGAAACGGAAATTCTCCTTTCTCTGCGAACTGAAAATTGACGGCCTGAATATCTAGCTCATCTACAAAAAGGAGCACGGCGGAACATACATCCTGCAGCGCGCGCTCACACGTGGCAACGGTGTGGAGGGGGAAGATGTTACGCATACGGTGCGTACGATCGAATCGGTTCCGCTCTCTTTTACGCTTCCCCGGGAATACAGGAGCCTGCAATTTATTGAAGTTTCCGGCGAGGTCTACATGCCCAAAGCGGCACTGGCAAAACTCAACGAAAATCTGTCGCCGGAAGCGCAATTCGCCAATCCTCGCAATGCCGCTGCCGGTTCGGTACGGCAGCTGGATCCAAAGGTGGCAGCCAAACGAAAGCTTGCGGTGTTCTGCTACGGCCTGAACGCCGAAGCTGCCGATGTCATGGAAATGACAACACAGCAGGCGCTGATGGAAGCGCTGCGCGACCACATTGGTGTTCCGGTGAACGGAGAAATGCGATTGGTGCATTCACTGGATGATGCACAGAAGATGTTTGCGGCTTTTCAGAAAAAGCGCGATGCGCTCCCCTACGATATCGACGGACTGGTGCTGAAAGTGAATAACCGGCGCACGCAGCACGATCTGGGATCCACTGCCAAAGCGCCGCGATGGGCGCGTGCGTACAAGTTCCCTGCCGAGCAGAAGACCGCGCAGATTCTGGATATTCAGCTGCAGGTGGGACGC
>JBAYNS010000111.1:0-3896 GCA_041678625.1 Candidatus Peribacteraceae bacterium | reverse complement strand
TGTCGTATCGTGAGAGGGAAATTATAAAATTACGCTATGGTTGGGGTGATGGGAATGTATTCACGCTCGAAGAGGTTGGCAAGATCTTCAGTGTGACCAGAGAGCGGGTGAGGCAGATCGAAGCAAAAGCTGTAAGGAAATTGCAGCATCCGTCTCGTTCTGGTTCACTGTGGAGTTTTATGTATCCCGATGAAACAAAAAAGAAACAGAATGTTCCAGGAGAAGACAATGAGCCTGTTGTGTTATGTGAAAAAGTATCTTCATTGATGCAAGAGAGCATTCTCTGCGATCCTCTTAATGTAAATATTCTTCAGTATCTGGGTGATTCGGAGCCGGGAAGAGGTCGTACGCCATCGCACATGGCATCGCGGTGTGGTCTTTCTCAACCGACCCTTGAACAGCAGTTGAGCATTCTTCAGCGCGATGGAGCTGTTGTGTTTGATGAAGAACGATCAAATGCAATGAGGAGGCAGTTCAAACTCACACCGTTTGGATGGCAGCTCTACCACCGACTCATGGTTGACCGAGGAAAGAGGCAGTGAGATACACGGAGATGAGTAGGATGTGTATCAATGAATTTTAAGCACCTAATTTGCTCTGTGTTCCATCCAGTTCTTCCGCAAGCCGCATAAGCAAACTATGGGTATGTTTGGCATACGGTTGTGGTTCCACTTGCAAAGCTTGTTTTGCATCATCTCTGAGAACGTATGGCGCATGTAATTTGATTGCACTTGCATCTTGAGGATCAGGTGACAACATGCCTATGTCATCATACACAATATCTGCATCATCATCGGATACCCTTTGGTCTGTTACAAGTTGTAAAAGTTTTTCAACCAGCTCTCTTACAGGCGAACTCAAGGCTTCTGCGGAAAAACTCTCTCCACACGCTGCAATTCTGTCTGCCGTATCCTTATCCGCGATATTTTGCATAAAGAAGGACATGAGTACTGCCTGTTCCATTGCTGTTCTTAGATCCCGTGCAATACAACTAATTGCTTCATTGACCGGGGGAGTGAAGCACGAGGGCATGTGGTCTTTTGCTTCAAGAAGCTCTGCAACAAGATCAATGGCGGGCTGGTAGGCTGATTCGGATTCTTCTGGCATAGGTGCGGAGAAGCGGATTGAGGAGGAAGATTGTTCATCCGGCACAAAGAGAAGTCAACCATTACATTGTTTGGAGCTCTGCGGACTTGCATGCGTCAGAAAGATTATTCGTTGCATATCCACCCAAATCTCTTCATCAATCTTGCGTTCACGCGTTCCAATGATGCGCCGGAGAACCGGGACCGGACGCGTCGGCATACCCGTTCCCGGAATGTATTTTCCATTGTGGCGACGGACTCCGTTGCCGCCGTCTCAGGAACACTTGGGTGGATGAATGTCGTGTTTTCTATTGCTGCGCTGCGTCCGTCCTCCGTTGAACGTTGCAGAACATAGCCACTCTGCATGTCGCTGTAATCTGGGGTGAATGTCGGTTGCTCTGGTGCTGACGTATGCGATGGGGTTCCCGCGGCGGCTTGCCTCATCTGCTCGGCACGCTGCGCCCTACGCGCCGCGCCGTGGTAGAAAGGCGTGGAAGAGTCCTCGCCGTATGTTGCGATGAAGCCGGCCCCCTCGGTTATTCCCGACTGCAATGCAACGATAGCCTGCGTCGAAGAAATAGTGTCCGATCCAATAATCTGCGATGTAGCCGAGTTGAAGACTGTCGCAGAACCGGCAGTGGCACTCGCTCCGCTTACGGCGACCATCAGCGCCGTCGCATAATTGGAGTTGCCGGGATCCTGATAGGTCAGGAGCGCGTTCGTGTCGTCCAATGCCGTCATACTCAGATACTGGATGGTATTGGTATCGAAGACGACGGAAGAGCCCATCGTCGGAGTAGTACCGGAAACGGTACCGGCAAGCACGCGGCCGTTGTTGCCGTTCAATATGTCCCGGTACGCGATGGCGACTGAAGAGCTGCTCATGACTGCCGTGGAAGAATTGGCAAGGTATTCGGCAAATTTCACGGCAGACCCATAGGTGGGAATAGCGCCGGAGGCATCGGCAATAATGATATTTCCATCGTCGTCAGAATCCGCGAACACTATCGCTGCATGGGTTGCATCCAGCATCTCTGCAGCGTGCGGAGCTGTTGTGGAAGATTCAAAAACAGATTCGGTGCCCAAAGTGATATCCGTCCCGCTCACTGTCCCAATGACAGCGGTTCCGTAATTACTATTATTACCGTCGCGGTAGACAATCAGGAGTTTTGTACTGCTCAGAGCCGCTATGTACGCACCGTAACTGGAATTATCGGAAACAGTGACCGGTGTCCCAAAGGTGATTGTCGTTCCCGAAACCGTTCCGATGATAACTTTTGCGTCACTCGCAATGAGTTCGCGGTATCCGATGGCAACGTGCGTACTATCGAGCTTCGTGATGTTGACGGATGTCGCAAGATTCGCGGAGAACGTGGCAATGGCTCCGTACGAGATCGTATCGCCGGAGATGGTCGCCACTTTCGCGCGGTTGATATTGCCCACATCCAGATCACGGTAGATGACGACTGCCTGCGAGTCGCTGAGCACGGCAACACCGACATCTTGTGGACTGTTGGTATCAAACGTTGATGCAGAGCCAAAAGAGAGCGTTGCCGCAAGAGCAGGTGTCCACTGCAGTGCAACTATTGCAATACTGAGGAATACGCTGAGTCCAATACGTGGTCTACACATTGTGTATCAGTGTACGCAAGGTGCTTGTGGAAAAGAAGAGGGGTTGGATGGATTGATTCTGTCGAGTCCCGCATACGCGGGGCGAGTCGAATGGTGGAGATGTCCAACCTTCGCAGCCCTTCAGGCTGGCTACGGTTGGCAGGCGGGATGTCCATAGACATTTCTATCAGTAAATTCGCCAACTCCACTTCGTGGAGTCGTCGAATTTATGGTGGAGATGCCGGGAATTGAACCCGGGTCCAACGTGTAGAGAACGTGCCAGTACTGTCATGTCTCTTTCGGTACTTCCTGCAATAAGAAAGAGACGAAGAACTGCAGAAAGGGGTGATGCTTTATGTCTACTGCGTTCACATCAAGACGCAGTACACCTCGCTAAGTTACGCCTCATCCCCGTAGCGAGGATCAGAAGAGAGACGTGTCCCGCGTGTGCGGGACTTAGACCGCGAAAGCCATCGCCGGAGCGAAAGCGAATGAAGGACGTGCAAAGCGCGCCTTCAAACTCGCGAATGTCTGCTTATAGTTGGCAGATATAGTGTGCAACATGTGGGTAACGGGAACCGTTGCCATCCCGAACAGAAGCAATCGAACACTAGAAATCACGCTGTCGAAACCTGTCATCCCCAGAGAAATAATTTGGAACAGAACTCTGGAAGAACCACTAACTCACTCCTCTCGCTCACCGTAGCCCCCGCATTCGCGGGGCGAAGGTGGGTCATCCCCATGAAGTACGCACTTTGTTCGACTTCATGGCAAGCCAGAGGAAAAACTTTAAAGAAAAGGAATGTGCAGCCCATGCTTTCAAGGAACGGCGAATCAGTATACCACATTTCTCAGGAGAAGAGGCTGTTCTGTGGCGAAAAGACGAGTCAAGTTGCCTCAACACTCCGAAAGGGTACAATAGGAAGTTGCTTTCCCCCGTCTTTATGTCTCCTGTTGCCGCTAAGGCAAAAACCATCGGCAAAGTTGTGCATTACTTCGATAAGATCAGTGTTGCCATTATCGAGCTCACCGCTCCGCTCAAGGTGAATGACACGGTGATTTTCCGTCGCGGTGATCAGGAATGCGAACAGGAAGTCACGTCTCTAGAAGTCGAACATCAGAGTGTGGCAAAGGCAAAGAAGGGCGATGTCATCGGCATGAAGGTTGATCTTCCCGTAAAAGAGGGGACCGCAGTGCTGG
>JBAYNS010000110.1:0-3922 GCA_041678625.1 Candidatus Peribacteraceae bacterium | reverse complement strand
TCTGTCATGCAAGAAGTAGAAGATACATTCGATGTAGGCAAAATCCCCGGTGTAGATCTGACGTGCGGAGGACGCCTGCATACCAATGGAAATGTCATCGGACGCATATTGAAAAGCGATAAAGATGAAATTTCCAAGTTACAATCATTACGATTAACACTGGGGGCAATGCACAGCGCCGGGCTTACGTGGAAGGAAATTGCCATGGAGCTCTTTGGTCTGGCAAAAGTATATATGCAGGCTTCTATTCCTCATGATGCAGAAGTTTTCTGTCCTGCTGATCCAAAAGCAGAAAAAGTTGTCATGAATTTTCTCGGACACTTCCTGAAAGGAAACAGCGGTATACACGGAATGGACAACCTTGCACAGGCAATGGAACTTAATGCACAAGGTGAGAGTGTGCAGTTCTATAGCGTTCCACATCAATCGGCTGTTGAGCCTGTCTTTCTGAAAATACTGCTACAACGGGAAGCAGAGACAGCAACAAATGCTGCGCACAAAAAAGCTGCAGAAGCAATGTTGCAACAACTGGTCGTACTGATTGGTCAGAAAGTTCTCCATAGTCGTTTTCGCAGAACTTTTAGCGAAGCAGTGAATGGTCTCTTTACTGTGCCCCCAAAGTACCGTGCCAATCTCGAAGAGAATGAGAAAGATCTCCTGACAGCACACTCCGCGAATATCGCCAAAATTATTGAATACATGCGCAGTGATCCTCGATTTGCAATGTTTATCTTTCCGGAAGGAGGTTTCACCCGCGAACAGCAAATAGGGTTCCAACCAATGACCGCACAACTTTCCAAGGATACCTATGTGACGCCGATCTACATGAAATCTCCAGAGGGATTTCTGCGACCGGAATTAGGAGATGGCATGTACATGGCACCATCAACTGTCACTGTGTATGTGGGAAAACCATTCACATTGGAAGCAGGAAATATCGGAGCACGTATCAGCACTCTGGTAACTACCTGTCGCAACAATGTACGGGCTATTGACGCTCCAACAGGAACACGTCAGTGGGGATTTATGAAACGAGATCGACAGTCTGAGGTTGGAGAAAAATTTATTCCCATCGCTTAACGCCGTTCGCGCGGTTCGTGATATTTCATATCTAGAGCCCCGTAGATCTCTTTTTCACTTTTACTCGCAATAATTTTTTCACCTTCAAACAACCCGTACTCGTTGAGTTTCCATCCTTTGCTTATTGCTACTTTGCGCATGGCGATGTTGTGCTCCTTGGATCCAGTGAAGTAGAGCAGTGCTGCTCCCCATTGATCTGAGCGAACAAAGCGAATGTCGACACGCAGCCCGCTCTTGAGGTCAAAGGAGAGTTTGCGTTCTCCATGCGCAACAACATTGCGTACATCAGGGAGTGTGGCAACGGCATCAGAAACTCGCTTGGGTGAACGCGTGACTGCAAGGATATCAATGTCTCCTACTGTTTCTTTTTCCCGGCGATAGGAACCTGCAACCTCTGCGCGCGTAACGCCGGTGATGCTTTTGATTTTCTTGATGAGCTTCTCTACCTCAATTTTGACTTCAGCACGCGGAAAGCGATGGGTGTGTTCTGTCACGCGCTTTGCATTCTCCAGCACTTTCTTTTCCAGAAGTGCGGAGAAGCGCGGGAGCGTGCGCAGCTTTCCTTCCTCCGCGCATTTAATGAGATCCGCGACAGTTTGCACACCAAATGCTGTCTGAATCTGCCGCACGCGCTTGGGACCCAAACCTTCCACATTCATGAGTTCTGCGGGAATGCCTCCTTGTGTCAGACGGAGATTTTCGAGTGCGGTCATGCCCCCTGTTTCTAAGTACTCAATGATTTTCTGTGCGATGGCATCACCAATGCCCGGGAGTTTTTTGAGCTCCTTTGCATCTCCGTATGTGGAAACATCGCGCGGGAGCTCCTCGATCACCTGCGCCGCTCGGCGGTACGCCGCTGGCTTAAAGGCGACTTCCTGCTCCTGGAGTAAGGTTGCAATTTGACGAAGCATGTTCGCGATCACTGTATTATTTTCCATGGCAATCTATTCTACCGCATCAGGCCGTTCCATGGGACTGCAGAACAGCAAGATGCTTAAAGGTAAGCCATAGAATGGGCATTGCCGCACACAAATCTGTACTACCAAGATCAAAGAGGAGAACAGGACGGCACAATGAAGACGTGGATCTGTATCAGGAAAAATATCGTATCGCATCCAATCGCAAGACCGGGTGGGATTACGCGGCACCTGGCCGGTATTTTGTCACCGTCTGCACACAGAACCACGTGCCGTGGTTGGGCGAAATCCGCAATGGAATCATGGGGTTGAATGACAGCGGATGCGTTGTTGCCGATGAAATCCAACGTACCACAATGGTGCGACCCGCCGTCACAATCAACCATTGGATCGTAATGCCAAACCATGTGCATATGATCGTTACCATTGATGTGCGGGATGACACGAAATCAATCGTCACCGCCACCGTAGAGACGCACCGCCGGTGCGTCTCTACGTGGGTGGATACGTGCATCCCGTTGTTCCGCCGTCGACCGCACACGGTGGGGTCCATTGTTGCCCAATGGAAATCCCTGTGCACCAAACGCATCCGTGTAATGGGACACGCGGATTTCGCCTGGCAACGCAATTACCACGATCGAATTATTCGGTCGGACGCGGAACTGCGCCGTATTCAATGGTACATTGAAGAAAACCCCAGACAGTGGAATCAGATATGAATAACAGGGAAAAATGAATACACGCACGAATGATCTGCTCTCTTTATATTTTTAATAAGGAGGTCCCGGTCGCGCACGCACGACCGGGACCTTGCAGATGGAGCCATCAGGCTCCACCTACCCTAGGCAACACATGCCTCCTCGAGTTCCTCTTGGCCATCTTCGGCCAGATCTTCCGCCTCCGAATCCGGAAGCCCATCCAACAAATGGCAGTGGTGCTTTTCCCACTGCCGCCTCTTCCTGAAGTGCTGCTTGCACCCCGGACACCTCGACGGAAAGTCTTGACTAGGCATGTGTATACCTCCACTTCTGCTCTCTCACAGCGACAAGTTCGTAAACGAACCTGGGCCCCTTTTATCCATTGCTATACGCCTGGACTCCAATGTCTCAGGCAGCAAGAAGCCAAGAGCAGATCACTCATGCGCTGTGATGACAAAGACCGTTGAAAACAAAATACTACTAAACTCAATTGGTTCCACAATACATCCGTATAATCACATTGTCAACGTATTGTCAAGTTCCCTACAACAACACAACTGTACTCAAAATTCCAAGCACAATTCAACAAATCTCAGTACAAGCTAAATTCTTGATTGTCGCGGTGAGCGGAATCGAGGGATGAAGCTTATGTCCCCTCCTGCCATCCTTCGACGAGCTCAGGATGACAAATTTATGTACCTTCTTGCCAGGATGCTAAGTACTTCACTTGCTCCGGAGTAAGCTCATCAATACGCAACCCCATTGCTGTCAGTTGCAAGCGCGCAATGGAATCATCAATTTCTGGTGGAAGAGTAATAACATCGTTCGGGAGTTTGCCTTTGTTCTTTACAAGGAACTCACACGCCAGAGCCTGTCCGCAGAAGCTCAAGCTCATAACTTCACTGGGGTGCCCTTCTGCTGAAGCAAGATTCACCAGTCTCCCTTCTCCTGCAACATAGATAATCTTGCCGGACTTGAGCATGTATTCATCCAGATAATGACGAACGCGGCGCTTGCGCTTTGCTTCTTCCTCAAGTTTTTTCATATCAATTTCGTTATCAAAGTGCCCGGAGTTGGCAAGCACCACACCATCTTTCATCTGATCGATGTGTTCCATGCGAATGACGTGGAGATCGCCCGTTACCGTGATAAAGAGATCGCCAAGAGGAGCAGCTTGCGCCATCGGCAGTACACGATGACCATCCATTGCAGCTTGGAGCGCTGCGA
>JBAYNS010000109.1:0-3936 GCA_041678625.1 Candidatus Peribacteraceae bacterium | reverse complement strand
TACCACCAAGCTCCCCGTCTATAACCCGAAGACGCATAAGGGCCTCCTGCGGACAATGCTTCTGCGCCGCGGAGTGCATACAGGGGAACACATGCTCGCTTTTACCGTAAAAGCTCGGAAGAAAGAACTCGAGCCGCTCTTCCAGTATTTTATGAAGTTCGGCGGACGTTCGGGATTGGCATCCTTATTGGTGATTGAAAACATGGGGCTCAATGATTGCCCCGAACAACCCAAGATTCATTGTTTGGTGGGCAAGCCGACCATCACGGAACATCTGTTTGATCTGCAGTTCGAAATTTCTCCCTTCTCCTTCTTCCAGACCAATACTCTGGGTGCAGAGAAGCTCTATCAGGCCATTGCGCAGGCAGCGGATTTAGGGCCGCGCGATGTTGTATTAGATGCCTTCTGCGGCATGGGAACGATCGGCCAATACCTTGCACGGTTCTGCGAAAAAGTCGTGGGAGTAGAGAGCCATCCTTCTGCGATTGATGATGCACTGAAGAGTGCAAGCAAAAATCGCATCAGTAATATCAGTTTCTACAAAGGGCGCGTGGAACAGGTGTTGCAGACGCAGCTTGCACCCGGCGGCAAGTACAAATTCTCGGTGATCATTCTTGATCCCCCCCGTGCCGGGCTCCACCCCAAAGCGCACAGTGCTGTGATTGCCCATTCGCCGGAAAAGATCGTCTACGTTTCATGCAACACGGCAACCTTTGCACGCGATTTGGGAGAATTCCTCAAGGGCGGCTATGAATTGCGGTCCGTGCAGCCGGTGGATATGTTCCCGCACACCGCGCACATAGAAACAGTGGCGGTGTTGCAGAAGAAATAAACAGAACTCCTTCGTGCTCCGGAATTCTTTGGGTACCATGTTGCCATACGCATAAAACTCCTATGCATCGGCTCTGTTAAAACGTCCTGGATCCGCGAGGGATGCGGAGAATATCTCCGCCGCAATCGGGATGTGGAGCTTATCGAACTTCCTGCAAGTAAGCAGCGCGATACGGAAAAACAGGCAGCAGAAGAATCCGCGCGCATCCTCAAAAAACTCACCGATGATGCCGGTGAAGTCTGGGTGCTCGATGAACGCGGGAGCCAGGTATCTTCCCGTGATTTTGCTGCGGCGCTCGCCTCTCTGCACGACAGTGGCACCAGTGTGGCGTTTGTAATCGGCGGCGCCTATGGTCTGGATGATTCTGTCCGTAAGCGCGCAAATCGCATCCTCTCGCTTTCGGCTATGACATTGCCTCATGAACTTGCGCGTCTTCTCTTTTTAGAACAGCTCTATCGCGCACAGGAAATTCAAAAAGGAAGCGGATACCATCATGGCGCATAGGGGATGATCTTATGCCGAAACTTTGCGCTGATAGCGCGTGACAACGTCTGCAATACTCGCCGCGACAGCAGCAGCATCCGGCACATAGCGACGCGTGACGGTGTTGCCTCCCAACCCTTCCTTTAGATGAATGTGCAGCATGCCAAAGTGGAAGATGTTCCAGAACTGCGTCTGCGTGGAGACACTCCCGATGTTCTCTATATGGATTGGCTGAATCTCCCTCTTCCAAAACGACGTTTGATCCACAAGGATCACCTTATCTGTGGTTACCAGAATGAAATCGTACATCCAATCCAGATACGCTTTGATAACATTGAAGACAACAAGGATTGTCCAAACAGCTACCAGAATTCCCAGCACCCAGAGCATTGGCCACCCAAGGAACCAGGCAACGATTCCTATAAGAAAACAGACAAGCGTGATGATAATCTCCCGTATGATTGCAAAGAGAAAAGACAGTGCGTGGTAGAACGTCATCAGAACCACTTCCTCATCCTTGGAGCAGAATTGCTCCTTGATCTTTTCCCGATTGGTTTCCAGTGCAAAGATGCGCATGAGGCTTTTCATGGTACCCGCGCAGGTCTATGAAAGAAAGTTGCTGTCCGTCTTTCCAGAAGCATGCGTGCTCCTTATATTTCCTACGGTATGGTCCGCCTGCCGGCCGTAGCACCGCGAATGCGGGGCGGAGGCTGGTTCGTCTCTTTGCATTACTTCTGTAATTCGATGAACAGTATACTTGACTAATTTTTGTGGCTGCTTATCCTATGCAATCCGTGAGAATTTTTGTATCACGGCGTTTCGCTGACCTTTCAAATCACTGGAGAAAGACTCATGAATACGATTATTTCCCGTACGTTCGCCGATGCGTTCTTGCCATGAAGGCTGACTCGAAGAATGCGATCTTCTTTGAAGGCGGTTCCTGCCGCATTGCTCAGCGACTTATGACTGATCCGGATTACATGCCTACTCGGACAGATTTTCCGGAGTACGACCCGAGTTGCTGGTCGGACATTGAGGAAGACTGTTCAAGCCTGCGGAGTGAAATCACGGAATTCCTCACAGGAGATACGTCGCCAATCCGAGAACAGGGCAACAACCCGCCAGAGCAAGCTGAGGATACGCCTCTTGCGAGGCTCAAAACCTACGCAAGGGCGAACTGGCAACTTACCAGTGCGGATGTCGAACTCACGCATCTTTGCAATTGCCGCTGTCGGTTCTGCTATCTCGCATCTTACGAGAATAGGGGTTTGCGATTCGAGGAATTGCAACGAATCGGATCAGCGTTGAAGGACGCAGGCGTGATCTTCACATCCCTGACGGGCGGCGAACTCTTCTTGCGACCCGATGCAATGGACGTTCTGCAGTTGTTTGCGGATTTGAACTTCATGCTGGATATCAAATCCAATGGCACGCTGCTGGATGCCGCTAAAATCGAAACGCTGGCTCGACTACCCATCTTCGACATGCAAATTTCGATCTACGACGTCGTCGACGGGTTCTCGGCAACTACACAGCGATCGTACCCCTTCACGCAAGTGGCGGAAGGCATCGAACAGCTTGTCTCAGCCGAGGTGCCATTGACACTCTCGGTCACCGTCGGGAAGCACAATGTGGACCGACTGGACGAGATAAACCATGCTCTCAAGCAGATTGCTGACATCGCCATTTTTTACTCGCCGTACATCACTCCGCGACGTTCCGGGGCGGATGACGGAATTGCATTCCGCCTTTCTGCAACGGAAATGCAGGAAAAATTACTGCCGTTCCTGCGAAGGACAGGCAACTTTTCCAAACTGGAGCCGTATCGCGATTGCACCGCCTGTTTGCATCCGTGCACCGCAGGCATCACGCAGGTTGCCGTTGATCCCTTGGGGAATCTGTATCCTTGTTTGGATCTTCCCGTCGTCATCGGCAACGTAAGGCATGGCGATGTCGACACGCTCCTGTCCGCCGAAACCCGGCGACAGGCAATGAGCAGATTCCGGATGGCAGACATGGCCCAGTGCCTTGAATGCGATGTCCGGGAGTACTGCGACAGTTGTGTAGGCATCTCATTTTTGGAGAACGGCACTCACACTCGGCCGGCTAGACACAAGTGCGATGTCGTTCGTTTCTTTACGTTGAACGAACCCTAACCTGAAAGGAGGCTTCTCATGAAGAAGTCTTTCTCCAAGACCCGTGTCACCAGAAACGCGGCACGCGTCTACGAATGCAACGGCAAGCAATCCAAAAACGCTTGCCGGTAGATTGACGACGGCCCTGCCATTGTCATGCCGAAGTAAGCTCTGATCATATGCTGACACTTAAACTCTAGCCGGCCTTAAGTGCGGCGCATGCAAGCAGAGCAAAGAGCGAGACCCCTGTGGTCTCGCTCCATTTTTTAACGCTACAATATCCCCGCTGTGCAACTCACTCTCTTCAGCAAACAACGGCGTGAAAGTGTTTTAGAAACACTGGCGATCTGCAAGCGTCTTGTAGGGATGATTTGGGACATGGACAAGCGCCTGCTCACCGCTGCTGTACTGAGTGCTCTCGTGCCGAGCATCGTGCCATTCGTAAACGCCTATATCTACAAACTTGTCATTGATGCAATCATTGCT
>JBAYNS010000108.1:0-3987 GCA_041678625.1 Candidatus Peribacteraceae bacterium | reverse complement strand
TGCTTGTTGAGTAGTAGTGCGCGCAGCCGGTTTGGAGCGTAAGCCTCCAGGCCTCCTCGTTGGCATACGCAAGCATCAGAATTGCCCCGGAAGCCTTTTCCGTCGTCACAACGGCAACAAGGCCTTTACGCTTCTCGAAATTCGGTTTAAACACTTTCATCTGACTGTCCTCCAAAATTAAGGGGTTTACGGGTTCGTAACTGTCAACCATATCTATCGCGGGATAGATTTTCACAACTCCAGCCTTTCATGTGAAAGAGCAACAAATTGCATTTGTCCCTGCATAAGCAAAGACTCCTCCCCACTGTGAGGAGGGGGCGATCCCGGTCTGCATTTTTTGGCTTATTTCTGGGCTCTATCCAAATACCCCTGCAGCACCGATGCCGTCCTCTCCCCGCTGGGGGAAGCAGGATGCTCCTGATGGTGCTGCTGTGTTTTAAGGTATGTTCTATATCCTCCTGCGCCGTTCTCCATGAATTTAGCCACTCTGGTAACTGTTGTGGTGCTTGCCCCCGTATTCTGGGCAACCGAGCGGTAACTTGAGCCACGAGCTAATTGCTTGGCAACTTCCAAACGCTCGCTCCAGGCCTGCAATTCACTCAATGTCCCGATATCGCGCAGAAAATCCGCCACCTGCTGCTCGTTCTTGCAGGATGTCAGTGCGCTGCAGAGCGCACGGAACCACGGATCGCGGCGCCAGGAATCTTCGGTGAAGCGTTTCTTGCCCATAAGAAGAGTGGAATAAGGAATGTCCCCGCATGCCTTCTCTGTGAAGGCGTGCCTGCACACCGTAGTGCAGTGATTCCGGAATGAGAATAGTAACGGAATGCTAAAGAACACCAATAGTGTATACCCTGTACGCAGGCGTGCCTGCACACCGTAGTACAGGAATACAGAGAATGAAAAACTACAAAAATATCAAAGAACACCTGCAACATACTCCCTGCACGAAGGCGTGTCAATGTATTAATACATTAATACCCCACCTCTCGATCACGGCATACGGCACAACAGACTACTTTTTGCCCGTATTGCCTCCACGCTTCTTAATAATCTCTTCTGCCACATTGCGCGGGACCTTGTCGTAGTACCCAAACTCCATGGAATAGTTGGCACGCCCCTGTGTGAGAGATCGCAAATCCGTCGCATAACCGAACATGTTTGCCAAAGGAACATTCACCTGGATAGTTTTGGCCGTTCCGCGCTCGCCGGTACTCTGGATCATGCCGCGGCGGGAGTTGATATCCCCCATCACATCACCCAGGAATTCCTCGGGCGTTACCACTTCCACCTTCATTACCGGCTCCAGAATGGTGGGGTCTGCCTTGCGTGCTGCTTCCTGGAAACCGATACTCGCACAGGTTTTAAAGGCCATCTCGGAGGAGTCCACATCGTGGTAGCTACCGTCGTAGAGCTCAACTTTGACATCCACCACCGGATATCCGGCCAGAATACCGCGGCTCATGCCTTCCTTGAATCCCTTATCACAGGGGGAAATGTACTCCTTGGGGATTCTGCCTCCGACGACCTTGTTGACGAACTCGTACCCCTTACCCGGTTCCTGCGGCATGAGCCTAAAGACGACGTGGCCGTATTGCCCACGACCGCCCGACTGCTTGATGTACTTCTCCTCGTGATCGACTTCTTTCTGAATCGTTTCTCTGTATGCCACCTGCGGATTGCCTTGGCTAGTTTCCACTTTGAATTCACGCCGCATGCGATCCACGATGATATCCAGGTGCAGTTCGCCCATACCGGAAATCACCGTCTGGCCTGTTTCATCGTCCGTTTCTACGCGGAATGTCGGGTCTTCCTCCGAAAGCTTCTGCAGTGCCATGCCCATCCTCTCTTGGTCTGCCTTCGTCTTGGGCTCTACGGCAAGGGAAATAACCGGCTCCGCGAAGGTAATGGATTCCAGTTGAATGGGGTGTGCATCGTCGCAGAGCGTATCACCCGTGCGCGAATCTTTGAGTCCGATAACCGCAGCAATATCGCCTGCCTCTACCTTTGCGACTTCTTCACGCGCATTCGCGTGCATCTTCACCAAACGTCCGATACGTTCTTTGTTGCCACTACGGGTATTGATGACATACGTTCCGGAATTGAGCACGCCGGAATACACGCGAACGAATGTGAGCTTGCCCACAAACGGGTCTGTGGCAATTTTAAAGGAGAGTGCCGAAAGCGGCTCGTCCGCATCGGCTTTGCGCTCTTCTTCCGCATCAGTTTTCGGGTTGATACCCTTTGCTGCAGGCACATCCAATGGTGATGGCAAATACGCCACAACGGCATCCAGAAGAGGCTGTACGCCGGCATTCTTAAGCGAGGAGCCGCACAGAACGGGGTAGATTTTATTGCTGACCGTACCGGCGCGAAGACCGCGCACAATCTGCTCATCGGTCAGTGCTCCGTTCTCTAGGTACGCATCCAGAAGATCATCTGTACACTCCGCAACTTTCTCCATGAGTTGAGAACGGTACTCAGTGACTCTCTCCTCCATATCTGCAGGAATGGGGATTTCTTCCACCTTTTCGCCGTGTTCACCGGAGAATATGAACGCCTTTTTCTGTATCAGATCAATGAGACCTTTAAAATCCGATTCCGCACCAATGGGAAGCTGAATTGCCACGGCATCTTTCGTCAGACGATCGTGGATGCTCGCCAGCGACATGTAAAAATCTCCTCCTGTTTTATCCATCTTGTTGACGAACGCCAGACGCGGCACATTGTATTTATCTGCCTGGCGCCACACAGTTTCACTCTGTGGCTCCACGCCCTGGGACCCATCAAAGACCGCTACGCCTCCATCGAGCACGCGCAAACTGCGCTCCACCTCTGCCGTAAAGTCCACGTGCCCCGGGGTATCGATGATGTTGATGACGAAATCTATATCCTTGCCCTCTAGTATATCTTTTGCCTTCCAGTGGCACTGCGTAGCTGCAGACGTGATGGTAATACCCCGTTCGCGCTCCTGCTCCATCCAGTCCATGGTCGCCTCTCCTTCATGCACCTCGCCGATTTTATAGTTGCGGCCGGTGTAGAAGAGAATGCGCTCAGTTGTAGTGGTTTTACCGGCATCAATATGAGCAATAATTCCAATATTACGGAGATGAACGAGATCCATGGCAAATGAGGGCTAGAGCCGGGGCCGGGCTGAAGATAAAAATGCCCCGCAAAACGTCCGATGGACTATACGGAAAGGAACAAAGGGATGCAATGTTTTACATTCAGAAACATGATTTCATTTTTGAGCTGTGACGGCATTTCATCAGAGAAAAACAGAGCTTGAGTTCGGTTGCCCAAGCGAACCTGCGCAGATAACCGAATCTGCGCTACGGTTCAGGAATATATCAGCTGACCAATGACGATGAACTGTATCGCCAGTGTTTGCAATCAACAACGAAAAAACCGTAGCTTGGGTTCGGTTACCCAAGCGAACCTATTTACCGCGCCAAGTGCGCAAAGGCCTTGTTGGCCTGCGCCATGCGGATGACATCCTGCTTCTTCTTACAGGCAGCACCCTGATCCGTGGAAGCATCCAGGAACTCCAGTGCAAGTCTTTGAGCCATAGGCATACCGGAACGTGCACGAGCGGCATCAAGGAGCCAGCGAATGGAAAGTGTCTGCTGACGCTTGGGGTTCACCTCTACCGGTACCTGGTACACCGATCCTCCTACACGCTTAGGGCGGACCTCCACGAGCGGTGTGGTATTGAGGAGCGCTTTATTGAAAATATCGAGCGGCTCATCTTTGGTCCGGGTCTTGATCACCTCCATGGCATCCCAGAAAATCGTGCGCGCCACGGACTTTTTGCCACCATGCATCATGCAGCTGATGAACTTCTCTATTACCGGATCGGAACCCTGCGGAATGTACTGTTTAATCGGCTTGGACATAAAGAGAACTGGAATCAGGATTTAGGCTTTTTGGCACCGTAGCGGCTGCGTCCCTGCTTGCGGTTCTGCACGCCCTCGGTATCCAAAATAC
>JBAYNS010000107.1:0-4071 GCA_041678625.1 Candidatus Peribacteraceae bacterium | reverse complement strand
ATTTTTTACAATATGTAGAAAATACTCGGTCAAATCGCTCGAGCGCTCAAGAATTTGCCCGGCATACTGCAGCACGCGAGCTGGCGATTGAGAAAGGGGGCACAATATGGAGCAAATGGAAGTACTCATGAGGTATGGCAGTATACTGCTATACGATGGATCATCCCCGTGTAAGTGTCATTAATAACGAGATTATTTTTCAGGCGCTGCAACCAGTGCTTGGTAACGATGTGGAGCATTTACTCGACAGGGAACAATGGGATCGTGCAAAAGAATACGCATGGATTTTTGCATGTGATACGGCAGGTGCTATGTCCTCCGTTGGCCTGAATCCCATTGTTTGCATTCAGGATTATCGGGATATGACTCAGGAGTTGCTTACGGAACTGCTTACGGGCAATTCTCCCGACTGTAATACTCCCCGACTTTTAGCATCATGGATTGATTGCCCGTCGGATCCTTTTGGAGCAACAAGGAGGTGGCAACGAATGCATGAGGTATTTTTCCATTCACAGAGCAATCGTGTGAGCAGAAAAGTTCCTATGGAAACTCTGCCAGAATCCGTGGAAAAAACTCTGCATATTCAGGAGAAATTACTCGAGCGATCCCGCTTGCGCTGTGAACCTATAGCCCTATCAACACATCTTGATCGTTGGCTGAAACACCACGGATTGAAGAAATACGTAAAACGCCTAAGAAGGCCACAATAGGAGTATTTTTAATGCAGAAAAGTAGATTTGCTTTCTAATAAAAACTATGTTTTAATATGAAAACATTTTTCCCCTATTTTGTATGGATCCACATGGAACAGGCCTTGGAACATTGGAGCTCAATGAAACTGACGGTGCTCAGGAATATCTGCGTACAGCAGAAGGCCTGGTCCCCCAATTAAAAGTATTGGACCACGTAGAAGCCGAAGCACTGGAAGTAGAAATTAACGATCTTCATGATCGCTTAACAGAAGCAGCAACTTCTCATTCCACATCAGAAATTCGAAGGATTGAGCAAGAGGCACGATCCCTTGCAGAAACAATTGCAAATAAGATTACCCTTGTATCGACACAACTGGACGAGTCTTAAGCGTAAAATACAAGCCTGTTTTTAGACGACATCTTCAGTGCACTGTTTGACTTCCGCTTCCGGAAAGTATGCAATAAAAAGCTGTGGGTACAGAGCACCAACTTTTTCTGGACTTTGAGGCAGTCGATACGCCAGAAGATCTGGGTCCACCAACGCAGCCATCCGCAACAGAGTGGGGCCACCGCTACTCCAGACACCTGAATCGTCTTTTTAAAAATCCCCTCGATTGGATATTGGAGCTCTACCAACGCAAACTGAAGGAGTTTGATCATGATCACGAAAGGACAATGCAATGGATGGTGGAAAACGGCTACTTCTTGCGCAATCCGGAATATGATCCCAGCGATCCCAGTAGCCGCCAATTTCTCCCGAATGACAAAAAACAACCATGGGCAAAAAAACGGCGAAGGAAATAATCGTCATGTGCCTCTACAATCGGATCACCCCACACTTTCCTTCATTTCCAGTTCAATGAGTCGGTTCATTTCGACTGCGTATTCCAGAGGGAGCATGCGAACGATAGGTTCCATGAAACCATTTACAATCATGGCTTTAGCCTGCTCTTCTGCAATTCCCCGTGATGTGAGGTAGAAGAGATCTTCGGCATTGAGCCGTCCCACTCGGGCTTCGTGCGCAATGGTCACATCATTATTACGTACCTGAATATCGGGAACAGTGTCGGTGCGGCTGGCTTCATCGAGGAGGAGAGCATCACATTCAACATTTGCCGTGCAATCGTGCGCATGTGGCGCAATATGGAGCTTGCCGCGATACACTGCTGTTCCTCCATATGCACTGACGGATTTACTGACGATGTTGCTGCTGGTATGTGGTGCCTGATGGAATACTTTGGCACCAAGATCCTGCCATTGCCCTTCCCCGGCAAATGCAACGCTAAAATGATCGCACCGTGCTTTTTCTCCTACAAGCATTGAACAGGGATAGAGCATCGTCACGCCGGCACCAAAGTTACCTCCAACCCATTCCATGGTTGCTTCGCGCTCCACAATTGCCCGCTTGGTGTTGAGGTTGAAAGTGTTCTTGCTCCAGTTTTCGACTGAGCTATAGCGCACATGCGATCCTGGCTTGGCAAAAATTTCAACCAGTCCGGCATGAAGAGAGGACTGGCTGTACTGTGGAGCCGAACACCCCTCGATGTAATGCACATGCGCGCCTTCTTCCACAAGAATGAGCGTGTGCTCAAATTGGCCCATACGTGGCGCATTCATGCGAAAATACGCCTGGAGCGGCTCTGTGATGGTGACGCCGCTCGGAACATAGAGGAATGTTCCGCCGGACCATACCGCTCCATGGAGCGCTGCAAACAGATGATCTGTTGCCGGAACACATCGCATGAAGTATTCACAAACAAGATCTGGGTGTTTCTGTAACGCATCATCCATGTCCATGAAAATGACACCGCACGCTTCCCACTGCTCTTTGAGATTATGGTAAATAACCTCACTCTCATACTGTGCACCCGTGCCAGCCAATGCTGCACGTTCAGATTGTGGGACACCCAAATGGTCGTACACGCGACGAATGTACTCGGGGACTTGCGCCCAATCTTGCGCCTGCTCCACTCCGGTCTGCGCATAGTACACAATGTCCTGAAAATTGAGCCCTGCAAGGCTTGGACCCCACGAAGGTGGAGACATGCGCAGAAAGTGGTGAAACGATGCCAGCCGGTGTTTCAGCATCCACACTGGCTCTTTTTTTTGGGCACTGATTGCATGAATAAGCTCTTCGTTTAAACCCCGAAACACTCCTTTGAGATATGGAGCTGGATTCGGTATATCCAGTGCTGATGCATGAGAGCCGGAGGAAGCGCGAGGATTAGCCACAAGAACAACATTCTATGCGAAAAATAGGTTTCTGCACAATGGTGACGCTCCACACAAAATACTCCGCTAATTCTTGCTAAGAAGACCAAATTTTGCTATAATTATCTAACATGAAAGCTTTCCGTGTATTGGTTCTCCGGCTCAACCATCTAGGACGCATGATCGTCACATTCCTGTTTCGTGCAGCCAAAAAGGTGCTCCTTTGGATCCGGAAGCATCCCAAGACATCCGGTGGTATTGGTGTGATTCTGGTTCTTGTGTTTTTGGGAGCAACATGGCTGTTTAAACCCCCTGCTCCAGAGTACATCCTAGCAGTAGCAGAGCGTTCGGATCTCCAGCAAACCGTGGAAGCGGTAGGAACAATTATTTCCGAGAAAGACCTGACATTGAAGTTCCCCGTTACGGGAGTTGTTGCAGAAGTGTTCGTAACAGAAGGAGATGTGATAAGTGTAGGACAAGAACTTGCGCGGCTGCGCAATGATGCATTGGCAGCAGATGTGCAAGCCGCTGCAGCTGCTCTGGCATCAAAGAATGCAAGCTTGCGCGAATTGAGGGAAGGAACCAGCCCGGAAGATCTTGCTATTGCTGAAGCAGAAGTAGAAAACAAACGTGCCGCCTTGGCTTCTGCAAAGACCACACTCGCTGGTGCGGAGGAGAAACTGCGCACTGCACAGCAGAAAATTGAAAATCTGCGTGCAGAAGTGGACATTGCTCTTTCCGGTTATACGGCCACTTCTCAGAGTAGCGCATCTCAGCAGGCTACCGCTGCGAATGCGGCGTTACAGAAAATTGAAGATGTTTTTTCAACCAATACTATCCGCAGTGTCATTATGCAGGAGCAATCATCTGCCTTTACGATTTTAGAGAATGAAATTGCAAGGGCTCAAAATGCACTCATTGCCGTACGCCCTTTGATCACGAGCGGCTTTGGCGATTACCAAACGGCAATTGTATCATTGCAGACTACACGCGCGGCGATCTTTGGCGCTTCCCGTGCTGTAGATTCTTCTTACACCTTTGTGAGCAACCTGCCACCCGCAGGCGGATTCACGACAAGTGAAAAGGAGACGCATAAAGCCACATTGGCCACACAGAGTAGCAATGCGCAGGCCGCGCTGGCTGCTATTGATACAGCATCAAAGAACCT
>JBAYNS010000106.1:0-4143 GCA_041678625.1 Candidatus Peribacteraceae bacterium | reverse complement strand
TAAGATCGATAGCGGTAATACGCATCGTTGCATCTTGATTTACCTGCATTTCTGCCGGTGCTTCTATAATGAAACTTTGTACAACATCGAATCCGTTCACCTGTCCGTATAATGCAGAGCCTAGGACACTACCGACCACCCGATTGCCGCTATAAAGAGGGCGGGCGGCTGGAGCATTCTGATACGGAGCGTACATAGCAGTGCCGTAGTATCCCTGCTGCGGTGCCATACCGCCCATGCCAGAGATCGTATTTGCCTGCAGAGTGAGATCTGCACTCAGAAGTTTGCCACTCAGAAGATCCATGGCGCGCAGTGCCAATTCTCCTGGTGCATAAGTCGAAACTCTAAATTGCTGTTGTCCCTCATCATCTGTTTCACTGTTCATAGGAGTAACAGTGTCTGCTGCCCGACTGGAAATGAGTTCAATAGGACGTTTGGAAAGGGGATTGCCATATCGATCACGCGTGATGATTGTTACTATCGCCTCATCCTGTCCGTCCGGCATGATGACGGAACGATCAGACTGGAGCGCGCTCATGCTCATATCCAGTGCTTCAGGGAGTACGGTGAATGTTGTGTTTCCCACGACGGTCTCATTCTCAGCGAGTAATTCAACATCGTATGTGCCTGCCAGTTGTGTCTCGTTGCCGGATACATGTGCAGTGGCATTTCCTTGACCGTCTGTCGTCACTGGCACCACGATTTCCACACCGTATGGCGGCAATACCACAACGTATGTTTGCTCTTTTGCCGTCAACCCGCGTACGTGAATATCCGTTCCCAAACCTGCGACCGTATCCGATGCTTCCAGTATTCCTGTCCCCAGTGCAGTAAGAGGGAGAGTCAGGAAGACGACGAAGCTCAATGTGCGTGTGAGTGGGTTCATAAGAAGAGAGCTCATTACAAATAAATCCTCTTATGGTAGCATAAAAGATGGGTTTTCTCAATGGATAGGGGTATGGTTATGCAATGTTTTTAAGGTTCGTCTATACTCTGAGAAACACAAGGCAACCAAGGATACACAGGCAACCAAGGATAAAATCCTTGATTTCTTTGGTTTCCTTGGTTGCCTGTAACGGTCAAGGTTTCCTTTCTCCTTTCTTTACTTCCCTCTCAATCACCGTATTCTATACAACAATCTATGAAACGTCTTGTTATCCCATTGGTTCTTACTGCCTTGCTGGTTTCCTGTGGAGGCAGTACTCCTGTTGCCGAATGCACGCAGGATTACTGGAATGGCACGGTGGGAACCTGTCTGCCAGAAGGGTGGACGGTGATGGACCGTGAAACCATGCTCCAGCGCGGTTTGCCGGAAGAGACGGTTGTTGCTTTCCGCTCAGACGCATCGGTATCCGGACAATTTCCTTCCATTACCGTTACGCAGGAACCGCTTGCACAAGCAGTGGAGGCTGTGGATTACAGCGCCGCAAACATCCGTGCCGTGAGTGTTCTTCCGGGATATAAACTCATTGATTCCGTAGATCTTGCCGTTGATGGCGTTGACGTTGCGCTCCATACCTTTGCTGCGCAGCCGTTGGAGGAAGAGCCTGCACGCCGCTTCTATCAGATCAGTACGGTGCAGCAGGGGGTGGGATACACCATTACGGCAGCAGTTCCACTCTCCGTTCCCAAAGATCTGGAAGCACAGGTGCTCCTTATTCTGAAGAGTGTAACGTTTGTGGGAGCGGCGGAAGGGTGATGAATGTGCCGGGTTTTCAGGTTATTACATATCTTTACTCTTTCATTTAGGGCTTCGCACGGTGCGTGTACCCATCTGCAACTTCAGAGAAAATAAGTGTCAACCTTGTCCTATAATGCTCGATTGCGGATGGTATTAATTCCTGAGTCTTTTCATCGACGTAAAGACTGCGATTGAGTTCAACTTGGACAACAGCGCGATTATGTATTGCCTGTTGTAGTTGAAGATTATCTGGATCACCGTAGTTCTTTGTGACATATCCCCCTTTGAATTGCCAATTACAGATGACATCTTCACTTCTGAGACCAAAGCGCTTTTCGAAAGAAGCTTTTAAATTAGTCAGTAATCCCTCGGGTGCTGTCTGGCCATCCTGATCGGAAATGATCACGGCTGGCATTTTCCATCTCTGTACATCTTTACGGGTGACATCATTCTCAGGATCCTCGGCAAGGAGAAGATTCCCCGTGTCATGTACATCGAATGCAACTACTAGGTTCTGTGCATGACCATGATTCGCCAAGAGACGTTGAACAATCGCACGGTGGTAAGGAAGATAAGATTCTTGTAGTACCTGATCTCTGAGGTCATGGGGGAGTGGTGCTTTAAATATCTGCACACTATTGAAATCTGTGGTACGAAAGAGGTCTTCTGCATCAGTGGCTCTGTTCGGATCACCCGCAATGCGTCCATGTTTTGGAACGAGACACTGTTTTTCTGGTATATTTTGAACCAATGATGATGTAGCAAAATCTGAAAAATTACGCCGTAAGCGTGCGTCAAATTCAGGTCGAATATGTGGCTCAAGTACACCTGGTGTTGTGTAAGAACCGTGGGTTGCAAATACTTCAAGATTATCGGGGGTTTTCATGGGAAGTATAGAATATAATATATATTATATTTGTCAATAACCAAAGTTTGGAGGTGCCGGTCATTCGATAGACTCATGATCTTTGTTGCTGATTGGCCTGCCATCCGAAGTCGAAGCAGCTTGCAAGCTTAAAAGCAACCGAGTTCAGCAGGCTACGGTCGGTATTCTTCGCTTCGCGAAGGATGGAGGTGCCGGTGGGAATTGCACCCACGCATGGGGGTTTTGCAGACCCCTGCCTTACTACTTGGCTACGGCACCCTATAGATGAGCGATTAAGAGAATGAGCTATCTGCTAGTTCTGAACTTGTCGAAGGATTACTTGCCTGCCCGTCCGTAGTCCCGAGCGAAGCCGAGGGGCGAAGGCGGGGCTACGGCACCATCTCTTCAAGAATAGGCGAGAACGTCCTCTATGGAAAGAGGTTGCATTGCTCTGGAATAGGTAATTGCTTTTTTATATAAATTGTTCTATAATATACATAAAATACAGATACATTCATTTCCCCATATCCATATGAAAAATCGTGAAATCGGACTTAGTGTGTGCGGCGTGATGGTTGGTGTCATTCTGGGTGCAGGTGCAATTCTCTATAGCGCTGATCCCGGAGTACGTGCCAATCTTGTTGGAGAGCTCATCGGGCCTGTCACCACGTTCCGCGGTTTGGATATCGATTTCGACCGTCGCTTTACACGCAGAGGCGTTGCGGAATTAGATAAGCAGACACGTAGCTCTGCAGAAATAATAGATGAAGCGCGTTATCCGATTTATCCTCAGCCGGTTGTCATAGAAGAGGAAGAGCCAGCGGTTCTGGAATCAGAGGAATGCCGCACCAAGCGTGAGCTCAAAGAAAAAGTACTTGCACTGGTTCCCGATACTGCCACGTACGAGCGCATAAAAGAACGACTTGTTGCTGTCTTCCAAGAGGCGACCAATGATTGTCCGGTTGTGCATACTGCTGCGCCTGTACGCGCCAAAGCGCAACCCACAAAGCGTTCTCGTTAAAAAACTCTCCTTGCACATATTGGGCATTGCCCTTTCCAAAATGGGCTGTGCCCTTTTTTCTGATGTTATGCTGCCGATCCCAAATGGTGCATCACTCGCTCGGCAACTGCTTTCTGCGTGATACCGACAACAGTCTGCTGATCTCCAAAAGTCAGTGTTCCCTGGGGCAGTACCTCTTTTACTTTTTCGACAACAGTTGCACGCAAGTCCTCTGTCGTCATTGTTGAAAGAGTATTTCCTTGTTCCTCATGCAGCTGTGCTTCTGCCTCTGCCGCAAGTTCGGCGATTGCTTCTTCGGCCTGCTCTTCAGGAGGTGGTGTGATTGATTTTTTATCTTCTGACATTTCCACTCAGTATAGCAGAAAAGCAGATTTTTCTCAATGAGGTGATGGAGTTTCACCCAAAGGTCAGCACTTCTGGCGCAAAGATAAGCAAGATACCCAGTGCGTACATGAGGAATCCTCCAAACGTCAGCGTGAACCGCGCATATTTTGCTGTAAGCCCCGTTGCATGTAATGAGTACACGGCAATGGCGAAAATCACAATGTCATCAATCATGTAGAGTAAAATATAGAG
>JBAYNS010000105.1:0-4440 GCA_041678625.1 Candidatus Peribacteraceae bacterium | reverse complement strand
TTCCGTTGTTGCCTGCGTGCTCGCTTGTTTGGGTGTCACTGCTTCATTCTTGAAACGGCTGACGTATCCCAGTACTGCTTTAGGCTTGAGTTCAGATTGCTCAATACCTATCTCTTTGAGCACCTGTTTCATGAGTCGTTCCTGATCCGATGCATCGTAGATAACGAATGTACGGTCACGGCCAAGATGTTCGTAATCGCGCCGCAGAATGCGAGCGCAGATCGAATGGAATGTTCCCATCATGGGGAGTTTACTGTTGCGCTGTGTAAATTCCGGTATGCGTGTTCCGGGATCAATGATATTCAGAAGATGTTCAATGCGCTCTTTCATCTCGTTGGCGGCTTTATTCGTGAATGTGACAGCTAGGATTTGCCATGGAGGAACGCCGTCGCGGATCAGACGTGCAATTCTGTGGGTTAGTGCCCGTGTTTTTCCGCTACCGGCGCCTGCAAGGATCAGCAGCGGCCCTTTGGAGTGCAACACCGCCTCGCGCTGTGGCTCATTGAGCGGATCGAAAATAGGGTCAGCCTTTGTCATGGGGGGCTATTCTAGCGTCCTTCATTCTTGTTGTCTTCACACTCTCCATCGGGATATCTGACTTTTGTCAGAACATCCGCAATTGTTTGACCAAGTGTCATTTGTTCCCCAGCACGGTGTTTTTGGCAAATGCGCCCGTGATCTGTGTCCACTGCGATAGTAATATCACCATTCGCTTCCACAATCTTTTGTACAGTGATGCCATCGTATGTTCTTGCTTCTGCACTTCCTTCCTTCCTTACCATTTCATCAACAACCAATGATGGGTGTGCATGACCGTTTACCAATCCATGCTTCAAAATATCTCTAATGAGTGGTGCGCAATTTGGAAAAGGATTATTCACACGGCTTGCAAAATCAAATTCGCGTTTTTGCAACAGTTCGTTTGTCGAAGGTGTATCAGAACCATCATTGTCTTTGTGAGTTTCCATGGATGAGATGGGGAAGAAAAGAAATAAACAAAAAACCCCGCTCGGCGCGAGGTGAGAGAACTACTGTTTTGGGTTCCAACCTAGCGCCTATCCCGAGGGACGACGACGAGGACGAGACCGACGACAGCAATAAGACGTTGCATTTCTGGACTCACTGTAGAAATGTTCAGTGAAGTTGTCAATTACTTCCCCAGCTGATCAAGATCCTTTTGGTTGATTTTTGCCTTCGGCTGCACGAATGCTTGCATTTTCTCTCGCAGAAGATCTGGGCTGGCAGCGAGCTGCTTGTGCTCCGCATTATTGAAGGCAAGTGAGCGCATCTTTGCCTTCTTGATGGCAGCATCCCGTGCCAGTTCCGGATCAATCTGTTCAGTCTTTGCGAGCGTTTCCAATCCGTGCTGCATTAAGAGAAAATCCACCGCATTACGCGAACTGATGTGGAAGTCAAACTGTGCAATGAGGTCTACAACATTCTCCCGCTCCTGCGGATCCATCCCCTGAGCGAATTCATAAGATTCGATCTTCTTTAAACTTGCGAGGATCGGAGCGAGCGCTTCAGGAGAAACAACAAAGAAAGAGAATCCTTCTTCGTAATAGGAAAGATTTTTGAGCTCTGCAATTGCATCCGTTGGAATGACCAAAAAGATCGTTGAGTAGATTTTTTCCTGCTTCCCTTTAACCTTTCCGGCAGTCTTTTTCACTTGGTCCCGAATATATATTTGCATGTTCTCGCTTTTGGAGACCTTGGCATCAAAGATGACGTACTGGCCGAGGAATTCAATCATAAAATCCGGCTTGAGCGTTCCGTGAAATCCCTCTGGCAAATTCGTATTATCGAATGTCGTGAAGGAAAGCTGCGGTTTTTTACAGAGATCGGTGAGCAACGATACAACCGTGTTCTCATGTTCTGCCCACATACGATCGCGTTCTTCTTTTTCAAGTTGCTCGCGTTCCTCATCTTCATGGCGGATGCGCCTCTTCTCATCTTCGAATGCTTCGCGCATGGACTCCGCTTTGGCAAATTTCTCTTCCATACGTTTTTCAAGTTCCTCTTGGTGCGCTTCAAATTTGGTGATGCGTGCAGCTAAAACATCACGTTCTTTCAATGCAATCTTTAAATCTGCTTCCACATTTTTGTAATTGTCATAGAGTTGTTTTCCTTTACCGGCGAGCTCATCCTTCTCCGATTTGATTGCGGTGAGTTGATTCTTCAGTTCACCAATCTCTTCCGTGCGCCGGTCGAGTTCTGCTTGCAAGCGGGGATCACCTTCCGTGTGTGAGCGATTTTGGTTCCAGACGATGTAAGCGATACCTGCAACAATGCAGCCTAAGAGAATGTAGATTCCTGTCATGGCGCAATCCTAGCACAGGGTGAACGGAAGTCCACTCGATTTCCGGTGGCAATCCTTCAGTATTTCCTCTTAATTGTTTTATGCTTAGGAGTGATCTTTGCAAGAAAGATGCTTAAATACTTGATTTATAAGTCTTTCTTATTAGAATAACTCACTGTCCTCGCCCACGGATAGCACATGTGCATCAGCGGGCGCGGCGCCAATGTTTTTTCATTGCGTTCTTCCCCTTTCATCTATGGCTATCCAGGGTTCCCAAAAGAAGAAGCTCATCGCCAAGCATCGTACTCATGACAAAGACACCGGTTCTCCGCAGGTTCAAATTGCCATTCTCACAAAGGAAATCACACTGCTCACCAAGCATTTGCAAGAGCACAAACAAGATCAGTCTGCACGCCGCGGGCTTTTGGGTAAAGTTGCCCAGCGTCGCAAGCTCCTCACATACATGAAAATGAATACGCCTGATGCGTACCAGGATGTGCTGGAGAAGCTGAAGCTGAAGAAATAGGACTAGGGTCACAGTTAAGGCTAGGGGTATACTGTGCTGTATGGCGATTCCCAAAAAACATCTGAACGAACTCTTTGAACTTTTTGCGTCTGTGGATACTCCTAAAGAAGCGCAAATGCTTCTGGAAGATATTCTCACTCCGCAAGAACTCGCTTCCGTTGCAGAACGTTGGCAGCTTGTGCAAGATCTCCACAGAGGCACATCTCAGCGGACCATTGCAGATAAACTCAAAGTGAGTATCAGCAAGATTACGCGCGGCTCCAGAATGCTGCAGTATGGAGGCGGGGGATTTAGATACTTTCTTAAGAAGTTAGGGAGATAGGGCTAGGTTTAGGGCTAGGGATTTTTTAATAAAAAATACTTGGTTTGTTGTGTGAAGTGTGTAATGATGTAGCGGTACATAGGTATCTATCATGCATTATACAATTACCATCGGCACGGAGCGTTTTGTTACCGGGACAGTTGATTTTGCCGAGTCTATTCTCCGATCCCCCAGCGTGTGCGGGTTTTACCCGGAAGCGCAGGAGCGCTGCGCGGCACTCAGGAATGTCCCCAGAGGAGTTATTGCAAGACTGCTCTCCATGCATGGCGGACATGCGAATGGAAGGAGTGTTTCTGTGGCGATTCCTAAGGTAAACGATGTGACGGTAACCATAGAGTCCACAGCGGGGCCGCATCGCGGTATGTTTGGGTAAAATCCACGTCTTTTGCGGTTTCTTTGTTTTTTAAGCAGTGCTAGAATATGAGCGTTCCTTCTTTCCTGTCGGTTTCCGTCCGCTGCCTCGGGTTTACACTGGAGTGAATAGTCATCCTTCGGTTATGTTCAGGATGACAGAGTTCCTTCCCGCGTGAATCCATCTGTGCAGATGGAATGAACATCTTCAGGAGGAAGGATTCTTGTATCCTTTCCCTATTTCTGTCATGTCGAATACTGCATCTGCGATCAAGCCGCAGAAAGAATACACGCTCGCTCTGGGCGATCAGTCCCTGATTGTGCGCTCGGGCATGCTTGCCAATCAGGCAAATGCCACGGTGCTCTGTCAGATGGGTGAAACCGTCTGTATGGGGAACTGCACGATTTCCAAAGCACGCGAAGGTGTGGATTTTCTTCCCCTTCAGGTGGTGTATCAAGAGAAGTACTACGCCGGCGAGAAAATAGCCGGAAGCCGCTTTCGCAAGCGCGAAGGACGACCGGGCGATGAGTACGTTCTCCTCGCACGTGTCATTGACCGCGGATTGCGTCCCATGTTCCCCAAACACATGCGCAACGATATCCAGGTTTTCTGCACAGTCTTAAGTTATGACTTTGAGAACGAGCATGATATCCCCTCTGCCAATGCCGCTAATCTGGCAGTTACACTCTCCGATTGTCCTGCGGATGGCCCCTTGGGCACTGTCCGAGTCGGTTTGATCGGAGGGGAGCTTGTCCTGAACCCCTCGCGCGAAGCGCGTACCCGTTGCGATCTTGATATGTTCGTGACGGCATCGCTCGACAAGGTAGTCATGATTGAAGCTGGTGCCAATCAGGTGCCGGAAGAAGAAATTCTCCGTGCAATTGAGTTCGGGAAAAAGTGGGCGCAGAAGATTGCCAAGTTCTTTGCCGATATCCAGAAAG
>JBAYNS010000104.1:0-4507 GCA_041678625.1 Candidatus Peribacteraceae bacterium | reverse complement strand
GCGCGGTCTGGTAATGGGCGAGCGATGCCGAACCCGTCAGGAGCAGCGTGTTGCCGTTCAGGGTGCCGACGATGCCGTTTTGATTGGTGAAGAGAAATGAGTCTTCATCACCGACGTAGTTACTGCTGATGATGACCGCACCCGAGGCGATGTACGGAGAGTCGACGTCCGAGACGGTGATCGCATCGTCGATGATCGCGGATTCCGCGCCATTCACGTAGCTAAGGGCCGGACGCGTGGTGGCAGGAAAGAGATATGCCTGCGGAATGATTTGCGTGCTCTGGCCGCTGTAGGCCCAGCGCAGCTTTGCCACTTCACCGCCGCCGCGCTCGTAGAATTCCATGCGGAGATCGTATTTTTCACCTTCGACCAAGCTGACCGGATCGGCCGTGTCCACCGTTTCACCATGGAGCGTCCAGTTATCGATGATAAGATCATCGTCGATCCATAGACGAATGCCGTCATCGGTTGATGTACTGAACGTGACATTGCCCGTGATCGGCGACTCGACTTGCCCCGTCCATCGGACGCTGAAGTTATCTTCGTTCATGCCAGTCACGCTGAAGTTGTTTGAAAAATTCACCGTGGCATCGATGCGTTGGTAGGTATTGCCGGTTAGATCCCATGCGTCGAGGTAGTATGTGGCAGCAAGGCCGATGCCCGTAGTGCCGCTGATCGTTTGCAAAACAGGTGCATCATTGACTGCGGTGATTGGAATAGTCGCTGTCGAAGCCGAGGAATTGATGCTGCCGTCATGCGGATCGACTACCACATACTGAAACGTCGCATTTGTGTCTCTTCCTGCGTCGGGTCGGAAGCGCAAATCGATTTTGCTGTCGGACAAGCTCAATACTGTTCCGGCCGAGCCGAGCGTGATGCTCGATCCGTTGCTTTGCCAGAGCGTGCCGCCACTTACGGAGAGAATGCGGATGCTGCCGGGAGTACCGCCTGCGGGATCACTGAGTGTGGAAACAATCAGTCGGATGTTGGCGGATTCTGGTTGAACGGCATCTTCGTTGATGCTCACTGCTCCTTCGTCCGATGGATTGACGACGGTCGTGTCGCCGCCCGCACTCGGAGCGGTCGCAAAGGATCTTGGAGTGGATATGAACGCCGATGCGATGACCGCCAAGAGGACGGAGGCGCATGTATACCTCGAAAAAGAAAGGATCACGGACCGAATTGTAGCAAATCTGTTTGTCGTTTCCATATAAAATGAAATCGCAGTCATCATGATTTGGCTCCCCCAATTGGGTTCTTTCAGAACTACGGGCGATTTATCTAGCTTTAAAGAGTTTAGACACACGGAAGTTTAAATTGGCAGCGTTGTAAGCTGTTTTTCATTCGAAAATAATCACTTCTTCATCCCTTAAAGTTTTGTATGGAATATTGTTTGCAGTATTAAATTTCTTTATTAATGTCCTCCAAATTCCTAATAAGGAATGTCTTCACAGTTGATATTTTCAAAGAAGAACGTCTCGGGCGAAACGTCTCCTACAACGGTGCCTCGAACATATGCATGCGATCGGTCTTTGGCGTAGTGACTTCCTTGATTAAGGACTTGTTTCCATTGGCATTTGAGTACTTCAAAGCTGTCTAGATCCGCTTCTTTTACAATATGGAAGGCAAAGAAAATGAAATGATCATCTTTAGCGTAATCACCGTGCAGTGGTTGAAATGACTGTGGATCAGCATCGGCAACAATGGAGCAGAAACGATAGACATGGTTGGCATCCTTTGCATATCCATCAATATTCAAATCGACGAATGATGACAGATCAGCCTCTTTCATTAATTCTGTTCTATAAAAGACATGTGTACCGTCTGTATAGTACTGTCCGTTGCCTTCAAGAGGCAGCAAACTTTGTTCCCTTGTATTCCAATAAAAGAAAAGAGCAATACAAAGTATTACAAGGGGCATGATGCAAAGAGCTGCTTTTTTTATTTTCATATACAAATAAAGTGGGAATATTCATTCATTTTTATTCTATTGCTTCCTTGTACCAGCGCAATGATTTTTTTGCAATCTCCGCGTGTGTGATTGAGTCATCCGGCTGGAAGATGCCGAGCGCATGTGTATCTTCGCTGATCAGGCCGTATTCCGTTGCTGTTGCAATCGCCTGCGCAAAAGGATGGTTCCCCGGTATATCCAAGAAAGGAGGGGCGATTTTAATCTTTGTCGGGAATTCCATCACTTTCAAAATAGTTTGGATGGCTCCCCGGGCTAGATTCGAACTAGCAACATATCGGTTACACATATCCCTCCTGTTTCCAGAAGGAGTGGACTATATCATCACCCATCACATGCGTGCAGGGTGCGAGGCGCTTCGAAACGCAACACGAACATTGCGAATCTACTCCGAAAACGGATAGTCTCTGAACCCACCTTCGTCCCGCGAATGCGGGGCTACGGACGGGCAGGCGCGATTCGAACCTGTCCCATTGCTAGGAGTTTGTGTCCATGAAGCATGCGATGTAATTATGAAGACCGTTTTTTTATGTAAGGGAGCCGCTCAACATCAGATTTTCTAAATACTCTCACTCGATGATTGCCCACAGAGAGTGCAAAACCATAGTGCTGAATGCCATTGTTCTCTAGACCGCGGTATATCGAACCTGCCTCGTACTCGGGATGGAGCGAACAGAAGGCATTTATTGCAATACAAGTCGTTCCTCGTATTTCAACTTCTGCCTCTCCCTCTTTCAAGCGCGGCAATGAAATACGATCTTTTATGCAGGGCAATTTCTCGAGTTTCCTCACAGGAAAGACGTATATCTTCTGTGAGCCGCTGAGCGCTTCTCCTTCTGGTTGAATTTTTGCCTCTGCCACTTCCGTTTCGAGTAGTTGATATGAGACGCCGTTACGCTCTGAGAATGTCTTTAACCCCATGCATACTTTTCCATGAATTGAGATCTGCCTTGACTCGGGATCCACAGGTTTTATGGTCGTCCGTATCTGAACGAATGGCAGGGATTCAATAGCGCTTTTGCGATATACATCGATTGGTCTTCCATGGCAGATTCCTTTTGAGACCGGCTGGAGTCCTGCTTGTTCAACGTGTTTTCGCAATGCCGATGCTGATACTCCGATAAGTGAGGCGAATGCTGCTTCACTGACGCAAGCCATTCCATCAATGAGAATCTCACCCCCCTCAGACAGACGCTCAAATTGTAGTCCGTGGATTACATATGGGAGTGCTAACACCTCTTGTAACCGGTAAACGGGAACATATTTGTTTAAGCTCAGCGCAACGCCGATAATTTCTAAATTTGCTTCGTGTGCTTCCTTAAGAACGGTTGAGGGGATCAATCCGTGGAGTAATGAGTATGCATTTAATCCAACTCCAACTTCATTCCCAATTATTACTGTGCCATTTTCATCGAGCGCTGCAACAGAACCATATTTCAATTTTTCCCCTTTGACGCCTTCACAAACAGTTCCAACTTCTTCCTCTCCCAAGAGATGCAATGCTTCTGCGAAGGTAAGAGGAGTTTTGTGGTATTTCAATTTTCTACTTACCACTTCATATTCTTCCTCTCGTTTGTTGCTTCCCCGTTTTCCTTCTTTAGATTTCTTTCTTTTACTAATTGTTTCCCAGTAGAAAGGCGAACTCCCTTCATCGGCATCTTCTTCCCCCTGCCTCTGTGGTTTGCGTTTCAATACGTCTTCTCTGTGAATCCGGAGATTCCCGCGATTTGTCGTCTCAATCGGTGGTCTAATTCGTTGCCAGCTTGGCTCAATAATATAGGCAGTGTCTTTGCCAGGACATGTACGAGCAGCTCTCCCGGCTTCTTGGGCAACAATTGCAGCACTTAAAGTGGCACGTAATTGCAGTATGGTATTGATAGGAGGATAGTCCCACCCTACTTGTAATTTATCTACACTAGCGATCAAATCGATGTCGCCATTTTGAATGGCAGTTTCGGCTGCACAAATATGATCGATGCCAGGATTTGTTCTATATTCACGGTTTGTTACAATGGAGCATTTGAGGTCAAATAAACGGGCAACCTCTTGTAGCCGATCACATTCCCTAATGGAGGGGCAGAAAGCAACGGTAAGAAGTCTCTCGTGCACTTGATCTCGAAGTTTCTGCAAAGCCTCTAGAGCTTTTCGGTATATATCCTCTCTTTTCAGCATTCGAATCTCCTGGGCAGTTGTGATGTTTTGCTGAACTTCCGTGGGTTTCACGAAGGCTGGAATTTGCAACACTTTAAACTTTGCCAATATTCCTGCACGAACAAGATCGCTATGAGGAGTATGAGAGATAAGTGTTTGGAATTGATCCTGCACAGATTTATTTACCAATCGAGGTGTTGCGGTGAAACCAAGCTTAAGTGATCTGGTGTTCGTAAGCTGCTGCAGGTGAGAGAATACTTTCTGCTCACTCCTTTCGTCGGCTTTCGTCATTTCTGAGTCCAAAATCATATCGATGTCATCAATGCTTTTTCTAGTGTCGGGTCCGAGTGCTTTATGTGCTTCATCACAAATAACAAGTTCACATCG
>JBAYNS010000103.1:0-4543 GCA_041678625.1 Candidatus Peribacteraceae bacterium | reverse complement strand
ATCGCAATTTCTCATTCGCTTTCCGGCGAACGCCACTCCGGTCTTCTGCTTACGAATCGCATGGACCTGCGATACGGGGAAAATCCGCATCAGTGGGGAGCCTTTTACGAAGTGCATGGTGAAGATCCCGGCTGGACTATCCTGCAGCAAGATGATGGAAAACCCATGAGCTACCTGAACATTTTGGATGCCGATGGTGCATGGAATCTTGTCTGTGAATTTTCTGAGCCGACCGCCGCGTGTATCAAGCACGCGAATCCCAGCGGAGTGGCAACGCACACCGATATCACCGAAGCATTCCAGCGGAGTTACGACGCTGATCGACTTTCGGCTTTTGGTGTAATCATTGCGCTAAACCGCCAATGCCCCGAAGCGATTATTCAGAAGATTATTGAGCAGAAAATCTTTGCGGAAATTCTGATCGCTCCGGGGTACTCGCCGGAAGCACTGGAACTTTTGAAGAAGCGCCCCAAGCTCCGCGTGATTGAGTATCACTGTCCTTCATCCGACACGGACCGCACATCATTCCGCTCCATGCTTGGCGGCATGCTGGTACAGAATCTGGATACCCGTGTGGTAACGGAAGATGACCTAACCGTTGCGACAGAGTTGAAACCGACTCCTGCACAGATTAAAGATCTTCTCTTTTGCTGGAAGGTTGTAAAACATGCAAAGAGTAATGCCATCGTCTTTGCCAAAGACCAAGTGACCGTGGGTATCGGCTGTGGACAAACTAGCCGCGTGGATTCCACCATTATCGCTGCGCGCAGAGCAGGGGAGAAAGCGAAGGGGGCGGTGATGGCCAGTGATGCGTTCTTCCCATTCCCCGACTCTGTGGAGGAAGCAGCAAAACACGGAATTGCTGCAATCATTCAGCCCGGTGGTTCCGTGCGCGATGAGGAAGTGATTGCAAAAGCGAATGAATTAGGGATTACGATGGTATTCACAGGGGTGAGAGGATTTAGACACTGATATAACACTTGCTCTCGCTTCTCGCCCGGCGTAGTCCCGCGAACGCGGGACGAAGTCGGGTGGTATTTACAGGTATTCGTGGCTTTAGGCACTGAGAAAATACTGCGTATAAGATATGCAAACTCGTTCTTATTGCGAAAACATTGCGCATAAGAACGAGTTAGGCGACATTTTCTCGGAGCTACCATTGAAGCAATCATCAATAAAACTTATCCTTTCTTAGTATGAAAAGAGAATTCAATGATAATGACCTAACAGGCAAAGGAAGTGTTATTCTTGATGAAGAAGTTGTCCTAAAATCTTCTCTTAATGAGAGAGAGCATATCCTGGCTCCAGGCACAAGGATTACAACAAAACCTTTAATGCCAAATCTCATAGATGTAAGTTTTCATACAAAGGAAGGTGTTATTAAAATAATGATTTATCCTGGACAACTTCTGGGAAAACGGATCATTGACGATCGCTCCGAGAAAACGGTCTCCTAACACGCCTTACCCGGTTCGGCAGGGCGGCTCTCAGAATCTGATGGATGCCGCCCTGCCTCTCCCCAATTTGGCGGCTGTCCGCCTAACGGCAACATTTTACAGCCGCCAAACTGCGGGTAAGGTGAAACGTTAGGTGAAATGTGGTCAAAATATCCCTTTAAAAAACTTGCTTTATATTACCAATTATTGAATATTACTATTATGAAATTTAACACAACAGAAACCGTTCGAGCTGGTCAAAACGTTGGCAATTATGAAGTAAAAAAGGATTTTGAAATAACTTTCGAGTCTACAGTGGACGGTGTCGTTGCCAAGGCTCTCGGTTGCACTGCAAATCGTAGCGATCAACGTACAGCAAGAATGCAACTTTTTCAAATTCTTGCGTCTGACCTTGATATTATCGCAATTAAAAGTCGAGAGGAATTACTACTATTGAATACTGAGGGGCTAGTAATTCTCGAAGAACACTTCGGGGCACTGAGCGGAACCCTAAAACCGGAAACTGCTTAGGACTCTCAAATAATTTTGACAACACATCACCTAACAAAGATTATACGGTTACGCTGCCAAACCCCCTCCACTTACCACGCTCCAGCCTTCGCCTCTGGGCTACGGCTGGCAAGCCACCCAAATTCTTCAGTGGTAGTGCCCCTGATGGGCAATATTTTACCACCTTGATCTTCGCATAATCTTGGACGTTGTTCTAAATAACTCGCCCCGCATACGCGGGACTCCCTGTTCTTTAGAACAACGGCGCGGCTACGCCCGGTGTTTTCCTTGTCACTCGCTCCTTACCCTGTTTCGGACGAGTGACTTTGTACAACACTGGCTATCCGAAATTATCACCTCGCCTTCTCCCCGCACTTCTCGTCCTTCCATCTTCGCCAAGGCTACGATGGACAAGCCGGACTTCGGTGCGGGGTCGGCTCGCTGATCACTTCGGATCAGCCGCGCCGTTAGGTGAAGTTCCGCCAGCTGACCTGACTGCTGACAGGCAGGCGCAGGCGGTTTCTTTCCACTCACTTCGTGCCTCGCAGGGCGTAACCCGTCCGTAGCAGGATCGCCTTTCAATTGAGACGCATTCATCCTCCAGCTTACGCAGGCTACATTCTGCGAATGTAGGTAAATCAACTATCTATACCTGTAATATTTGACAACTTTTATTAATTTTTTTAAGATAACATATCTGTCACAAGACAAATTGTTCTTTCACCCATCCTCTTTTGCAAGAGAAAGGAGCTATATATGGCTTCAGGCTATCAGGAAAAAAGGCTTAGTGATGGAACCTATCTCGTCGCAAGGGATTGCGATGACATTGACAGAAACCATTGGCATGTGGCCCCAGACGGCACCGTGCTTTCCATCAAGTCTGATGGAAATCACCTCTACAGTCGTGGTGATGTTCGGAAGTCGATTCGCGCAGTCACAGGGTTGAATCTTGAGACTGGATGGCGCTAGGCGTCACTAAATCGTGAAAGGATATTTGTGACAGAAAAACCCCTCTTCGTCAGAGAGGTTTCTTATTGATAATCATTTATTTGAGATTAAAATCTCGCTTATATGAGTGAACATTTTGAAAAACTACTAGCTAGTCCAGGGAAGAAAATTAGCGGTAATATAGATCTTGGAGAAGGAATTTATGATGTAGGGTTCGGGGAATATTTATTTGAAGATGCAACGATCGAAAATGGCAGTTTTAGCTGTAGCAATTTTAAATGTTGTATTTTTAAGAAAGTAACGATGAAAGATGTCCATCTAGATAACACAACATTTATAAATTGTAAGTTTGATGGTTTGTGTTTAGTCAATTGTACTACCGATCATCTTAATATCATTTCTGATAATCGGTCTTAATGACCGCTGCCATGAATTGGATATTTTTTGTTTTTTTTAATTTACCGCCTCTTCTTCTCTGGCAGAAAGTAGAGGAACCACACAAACCATAAAATCCAGATTGCTCCTACCCAGTCGCCCTGCATGGCGCTCATTACACCGCGGACACCAAGAAAGCCAAGAAAACCAAGGAGTTGTGTTGGTTGCATATGCAGTCATAGTACAACAATTCATTCTGTTCCCCTACATTGTTCTCCGCCCTTCTGCTGCCTGTTCTTCGGCTATGCTCAGGATGACATTGTACTTATACATTCCTGCGTCCTTCTAAGGACTGGCGCAATGTCACCTGATCCGCAAATTCAATATCTGCGCCCATGGGAAGACCGTGTGCTAATCGGGTCACTGTCGGGACAATGTCTTTGAGGCGATCAGCAATGTAGCTGGCTGTTGCTTCTCCTTCTACGTCCGGATTCATGGCCAGAATAACTTCGGTAATCGTGCCTGATTCACACCGATCAATGAGCTCTTTCAGTTTGAGTTGCTCAGGACCCATGCCATCAATGGGGGAGAGGATGCCATGAAGCACGTGGTACACACCCTGGTATGAAGTGTGTTCGAACGCCACAACATCCAGGGGATTTTCCACCACAAGAATCATTGCATGGTTTCTGCCTGTGTCTGCACAGATAGCGCATTCTTCTTGCAAGGTGACCATCTGGCAATTTTTGCAGTACTTCAGTTCCAGCTTGAGGGCGTTCAGCGCTTTACCCAGCCCTTCTGGGGATGCCTTTGAGCTCCTAAGAAGATGGAATGTCAGCCGTTCCGCAGATTTGGGACCAATGCCCGGGAGCTTGCTGAACTCTTCTATGGCCTTGGTGATTTGCGGGGGAAGGAGAGACATAGGGTTCAAATTCTAAACTCGAAATCCGAAATCCGAAACTGTTTCGCGTTTCTATATTCGAATTTCGGATTTTTTCTCAGTAATCCTCCCCCTTCTTTAGCTTTTTGCCTTGTTCACGTTCTTTAATTTTTTGCCTCTTATCATGGCGCTTTCTTCCTTTGCCAAGACCCAGAACAATCTTGATGTGTTTTCCTGCACGCACCTCGAGCGGAATAATGGCGACTCCTTTTTCCTGTGCTGCAGAAAGGAGTTTTTTTACTTCGGCTTTTTCCAGAAGAAGTTCGCGCTCATGGCCGGGTTCATAATTTTCCAAACCTGATGCAAATGGGTATGGGGAGATTTTTGCCTCTTT
>JBAYNS010000102.1:0-4548 GCA_041678625.1 Candidatus Peribacteraceae bacterium | reverse complement strand
GCTAAATGACTTACGTTATTAAAGGCCAGGATCTGTGTAAAAATGGCAGGGAGCCCTGCTGTACAAACCAGTTCAATCAGGTTTACAGAGAATGCGAGGATCGCAACGCCCAGAATCATGGCTGGCCATGCTGATCGTTTAAGGATCTCCTTCATCCGGTCGATGATTTTCTTCCGTTGTTGAAGATTAGTGACTTGGCAGGTGTTGGGATCTTTACCAAAGGCTTCGTAAAAATAGAATCCTCCTCCGCCAATGGCAACGATGCCGATAATTTTTTGTATCCAAAGGTTGTATCCAATAAGGAGGAATGCATTGAGCCATGCGGCGATGAAAAAGTAGTACACCAGTCCGCTCACAAAAAGGAAGGTGCCGCCGATCATCCAGACTTTCTTTGGATCCCGTGTTGCAATCAGGAGCGTGAGAAGAGTAATCAAAACCCACATGGCACACGGATTGAAGCCATCTAGGAAGCCTAAAAGAATCGAGAGAGTGGGCAGCGAGAGAAGTGTTAGATCCACTGAACCCAGTAGCGGCAGGTCGAAGATGTATTTGTCTAGATCCGCTTCGCATCCATCGGTGCAGATACCTTCGGCTGTTTGTACTTTTACAACGGTGTCACTGGCAAGAAGTTTCTCAAATGGCAGACACCCTTCTTGCGATTCCTGGCATTCCCGGAGGAGAAAGGCCAAGAGTTGTCCTGTGGATTTGTGATCTTTGTACCCCTGAATGACGGCACCATTGAGGATGATAGTAGGGACGCCCTGTTGCAGAGTTGGTGTGCGCTCCTGAAGTTTCTGGAAGAGCGTCTGACTTTCCGGTTGCGTAATATCCAAATACTCCACATCCCATTGTTGCTGCAGAGCGAATTCTTTAAAGTCTGCACAGTGCGGGCATGTGTCACTGACAAATACAACGAATGGGGCGCCTTCCTGTGAAACGTAGATACCGTCGTTTTCTTTTGTGACGCCATTAAATGCGCGCTGTGGAAAGATCACCGCAAGAGCGAAGACGGGGATAAAAGCGAAGACGAAAGCGAGCGTTAGGCGTTTGTTCATAAAAAAGCCAGGAAAAATGGTGGTGGCATGGTAGCAGATTCCTCTCTTTCACGAGCAGAAAACCTTTGACTTCTCCGCGAACGCTCGCGGCAGAGCAATATTGCTGTACTGGTACACTCATATTCGATTTACCCAAAAGGGTTGCATCTGTATCGGGAAAAGAGTAATTTTGCTCTAATCTAATAAGATTGTATAATACTATTTATGGTGAATCGTCACGATAGCGAGGGGCCGGTTGGATCAGGAGAGTTCAACATTCTCCAGGGTCTGACCATTTCGGATTGGTCTGCTTTGCCTATATCAGAGCAGTACAGAGAGGATCCTTTTGATGTAATAGATGCATGGAAAATTCTCTTTGCGAAGCATATTCGCGATCTTTGCGATAAACATTGCTTGTCGGTTGATGAAGTTATGTGGCGTCAAGAAGAGTTTCAAGATCAAATTGAACACGACTTAGAATTACATCGGCACCTTACAGGGCTGGGTTGGGCAGAAGCTGCAGCACGTATCAAACATGAATTGCGGGAAGTGCAACACGATGGACAAGTTATTGGCTATCGTCTGGAACTCATATTCCCCTCAGTGGATGGCGTAGGTCCTGCTGCCGCACGTGATGTGTTCTTTCCGATTGATGCTCCTACAAGCGATGTTCGCGAATCGCTTACAAGTTATGCGCAAAGTCTTGTTGAACGTCGCCAGTATGGTCAAATCCATGAAGGTGATATTACTTCTGATGTTCTTGCGAGCAGAGATAAGACCGAATACGAAAAAAAACAATTTGTGGTACATGGATTAGATATAGCTATCAACAAGCTTGTGCCTCTGATAGAGAAAGGCGTTATGAAGTTTGCACATGGAACAGAAATTCTCTGTATTTTACAGCAGCAACTCCATTTGGATTACGAGCCGGTTGCAGAAGTTGTGCTATTCGAAGATCCTCGTACACGACGTGAAGTAACGAATGTTACAACGCGTACAACGCGTACAGATGTGTACAGCCGCGTAAAGACGCTCATTAATAACGAAAAAAAATTGATTGCAGCGGAACAATTTGCAAAGCGTTCCATTCATTCATTGCGTCAGAGTATTTCCTATAAAGATGCTGCAGTTATTTTCCAGGAGATTCAGCAAAAATTGCATGCAGCACTTGCTGCTCCACATTGTTCTACTTCCCTAATGCAGGAAAGTGCTATTGAAGACAGGGATGATGCACGTCATGTATTTCACGAGTCGCAAAAAGGTATAGAAGCAGATATTTATCTTTGGATTTCACAGGCGATGAAGAGGCTTTTGAGTTCAGAAAAGGAGCGTGTTTCAGCAGGGTAAAGACATCTTGCCTTCCCGGTATTTTTCTGTACAATGTTCAAAATACCATGGCAAAGTCTGCTCCCATTCTTCCGGCATCCACTGACCCCAAAGATTTTGTGATCGCGACGATCGGGAGTCATTCGGCGTTGCAAATCCTCAAAGGTGCCAAAGACGAAGGTATGCGCACACTCGTTATTTGCCGCGAAGGAGCGGAACGTCCGTACAAGAGTTACCCTGTTGCTGATGAAATTATAACAATTCCCGATTGGTCTGCCTGGGATACGGCAATGGAAGAAGAGCTCATTAAGCGCAATGCGATTATCATTCCGCATGGCTCTTTCATTGCGTACATTGGGCACGAGCGCGTAAGACAGATGCAGGTGATGTACTACGGAATGAAGGATATCCTCGAGTGGGAGTCCGATCGCAAGAAGGAGCGTGTGTGGCTCGAAAAGTCAGACATTCAGCTCCCGCGTGTCTTCGAAAAACCTGAGGACATCGATTGCCCCGTCATCGTCAAGTTCCATGGAGCTGGCGGGGGATTCGGGTACTACATCGCGAAAACTCCCGAACAATTCTACGAAGTGAAGAATCGCAAGTATCCGGAGCAGGATGACTTTGTTATTCAGCAATACATTGTGGGTGTTCCGCTCTACATCCACTACTTCTATTCTCCGATTACCAAGGAGCTGGAGATCATGAGCTTTGACAAGCGTTACGAATCGAATGCCGATTCGATCGGACGCATCAAAGCGGAGGATCAGCTTGCAGCGAACATCCACACGAGTTACACAGTGGTCGGTAATATTCCGGTGGTCGTGCGCGAGTCACTTCTTCCACGGATGTTCGAGATGGGGGAGCGTGTCATACAAACGAGTCAGGAACTCTGTGGTAAACAAGGACTCTTTGGCCCCTTCTGTCTGGAAACGATTGTTACCCGCAAACTGGAAATCTTTGTGTTTGAAATCTCTGCGCGCATTGTTGCTGGTACCAATCCTTTTATAGAAGGATCGCCCTACACTGCGCTGCGCTATTCCGAACCCATGAGTACCGGCCGCCGACTGGCGCGTGATATCAAACAGGCGATTGAGGCGGGGAGGCTGGAGGAGGTTTTGGGCTAATAAACCGCATATCAGCTTTTATTTGCTATTTACATATTATATTATATAAATATAATAATGGACATGAAAAGTGCTCCATCAGCGGACGTGCGACGGTTGAGGGCTTCGAAGATACGTCAGGCAGAAGCAACTGCAACGCAACTCGTTGAAACGCATAGTGTTGTCGAAAAAATTACAGCATTGTTGGCAGAAAATCCCGGTACGGCAGTTAAGGATATTGCCGAGACCGTCATAGCTCCGCATCTTAGTGAAGATGCCGGCATTGACTCCTATACAGTTGCCTATCATCTTTGCTTTTCACAGGATAGTCCTATGATTCTACCGCAGTATATTAAAAGACATCTTCGTGAGAGCGGAAAGCGGCGCAAAGCCCAAAAATATCGTGAGGGTAGTTCATTGTGGACTGAAGAAACGAGGGAAAGACTTCTTGCACTTGCCGGATTGGATGAATGTAACCACGATGGCAGCGATAAACGTTACCCACCGTTTATGCCACATTTTGGAAAGATCGCGCGTGCACTCAATAGCGAGTGCGGCACGGATCAATTTACGCGCGGGAAATGTCATCAAATGTATCATATGCTCATAGAGGCATTGCTCAGAGAGATTGATGTGACACATCCAGAGTTCCAAAGAAAGGCTGAGTCGATAGATGAAACTGAAGGGGCTGTGCGAAATAAGGTGGCATAGAACAAGAGCTGAGCGTTACACTATCCTTATGGACCCTTCCACTCTCCTCGAAGGCTACGACTTACAAAACCTCACCGTTGGTGTGCTTGGGGGGCACAGTGCACTCGATGTGTGTCATGGTGCCAAACAATGCGGATTCAAAACGGTGTGTGTTGCCCGCAAAGGAAGAGAGAAGACGTACGAACGGTACTTTAAAACACGGGAAGTACTCGATACAGAAGTAGGATGTATCGACGAGGTAATTCTTGTGGAAAAGTTTGCAGATGTTCTTCAGGAAAAGGTGCAGAAGCAGCTGAGAAAATTGAATACAATTTTTATTCATAATCGGTATTTCTGGGTGTACTTCGATGACTATGCGAAGGTAGAGAATGACT
>JBAYNS010000101.1:0-4602 GCA_041678625.1 Candidatus Peribacteraceae bacterium | reverse complement strand
CCGCAACAGGATCTTCGATAATACAGCCGATGGCAGCCTGCCCCGGATTGCCGCGCGATCCCCCATCGGTGAAGAGATGAAGTGTTCCACCGACAGATTCAATTACTGATGGTTCCTCTTGGTGCCCGAGCGCTTCTTGCACCAGATCCGTCACAAAGCGTTCACGTTCGCGCACACGCGGAAAAAGCTTCTGAAGTTTGCGCTCGAGCGAAGCGGGAAGACGGATCATGATATGTATTCTAACGCAACATTCGGCAAAGCTCGAATGAATGCATGCTATAGAAACGATTTTGCAATCCGACTTGCGTCTTCATCGAATCAATCCGGCAGATCTAAACGAAATTTCCCTTCATGGAAATCAATGGTTGCTCCGCCAATACGGTGCAGCGTAAGCGGAGAAGCAAAGAACCAGATGCCCCCCTCCGCAGAGTGCACGATAACGTAATCATCAGGTTGAGGAATCTTGCGAAATTCCATACAGAACGCGCCATCTTCATCCACGCGAACTTCGAGCCCTTCCCCAGTATGTCCACCCCGCTTGGCAATGAGCGCGACATGGCGTGCTGCCGTATCGGTAATAGTGAGCGTCATGGGACGGCGCGGCGTGCACGCCATAGTTCTATTGATGTCCTCTAGAAGATCTTCGATGGTTTCTTCGGAAAATCCGTGCATACGGCAGCCTTCCTCCAGTGTTTCTGCATCCTGCGCCATACAGGAAAAACAGTGTAACCCGTATGCGGCCATGATATCGGCAGCACCCGGAAAAAGAGTGAGTACCTCACGCAGGCACATATCCCGCTGCACAAAAAGAGCAGCGTCATCCTTGCCTTGCGCTGGCTTCTGGCACACTCTTGTCATAAGGTGATGCTACCCTGCGGGGGGCAATCTGCTCAACCCCTCTTCTCTTCTCTCTGTATGAAACATTTCTTGCGCATTGCAACTCTCATTCTTTTGCCTCTCATTACTCTGGCACTCGGGTGGCAGATCGGTATCCGCTATGAGGAGCAGAAACTCAGTGCTATCTCAGAGAGGTTGGAACTGTTATATCAGGGGCAAACCGCAAGCGGCAGTATTTTGAGCGACCCGGAAAACGAAGTGGACCTTTCGCTGATGTGGGGTGTATGGCGCCTTTTAATCCAGCATTACATTGTTCCTGAGGATCTCAATCCCACAGATATGGTCTTTGGAGCAGTTGCAGGACTGGTACGGGCAATCGGTGATCCTTACACCGCCTTCATGACGCCTACGGAGAACAAAGAATTTCACGAATCTCTGCAGGGAACGCTGGAGGGAATCGGTGCGGAACTCACCATGCGTGATGAAAACATCGTTGTTGTTGCACCGCTCAAAGGTTCTCCGGCGGCAGCAGCCGGCCTGGAACCGGAAGATGTGATTGTGGAAGTGGACGGTGAAGATGTCACCAGCGAAAGTCTGAATCAGGTAGTACAACGCATCCGTGGACCGCAGGGTTCCAAAGTAACACTGGGAATTCACCGGGCCGGTGAAATCGACCTTCTGACAATCACCATTACACGGGCCCGCATTACCGTGCCAAGCGTAGAGTACGATCTCAAGCTAACGGGAAGCGGATCGATCGGTTACATACAGCTCAACCAATTTGGAGATGACAGTGTCAAAGAAGTTCGCGATGCGCTACATGCACTGCGCAGCGACGATCTTGCAGGCATGATCCTAGATGTACGATTCAATGGAGGAGGGTATCTGGAAGGAGCAGTGCAAATTGCCTCTATGTTCATGCAAGAAGGAAAGGTAGTCACGGTAAAACGCCGCAGCGGAGAGCCGACAAATCACTATGTTTCCGGCCGTCCCAGCGATCCGGATATTCCACTCGTAATTCTGATTAACGAGGGATCGGCAAGTGCATCAGAAATTCTGGCCGGTGCTCTCCAGGATTCCGGTCGTGCCATGGTGGTAGGCAAACAGAGTTTTGGGAAAGGAACGGTGCAGGAAGTCTTTGATTTGCCGGGCAACGCAAGCGTGCGCATTACGACCGCAAAATGGCTTACGCCATCCGGCCGTGACCTTGGTAAAGAAGGAGTGGAACCGGATATTAAAGTGGATCGGACCCGTGAGCAGATAAAGGATGAGGTGGATCCTCAGCTTGATGCGGCATTGGAATGGCTACTGGATGGCGAAGATGTATCGCAGGGGATCTGAGCAAAAGACTGAAGAAGCAATGGGTGAACTTCAAAAGCTTACGAACATCGGCGCAAAAATCGAGGAGAACCTGAATGAGATTGGAGTGCATACGCTCGCGGATCTCAAAAAGATGGGCTCTGTTGCGGCGTGGCACCGCATCCGCGCAGCACACCCGAAGAAGGATTGCTGCATTTGCGCACTTTACGCACTTGAGGGGGCAATTATGGATATTCGCTGGAATGAGCTACCGGAAGAGGTGAAAAAGGGGCTGAGGAAGAAATGTGTTGGGTGAGGTGGTAGCCCGAGGACTTTTTCAAATAGATGTGTTTGGGGCAATGATCCACTGGTATGAAGTGCTGAAAAATATCGCAACTGCCGCAACTGGATAATGAAATTATCCGTTGCAGGGTGGATCGTAGTTTTTTATCAAATCTTGCTCAATGCGAAGACGAACCAACTCGTTCCCTTCACCGTAGATACAAGCGCAATTTGCTCCATTCTTCACAAAACAATCCCATTTGTGATGGTCATCAAAGCGCTCTGATAGATCGCTAGTCTGTCCTACATATATTTCCTTATGTGAATGCCCGCCGTCGGTCTTCTTGTACCTGCGTGTTATGAAGTACACAGCTCCGTAATTTTTCTTGAAACTAGTATCGATGAGATAAATCCCAAATTCGTATGTATTCCCTGATTTTCCTGTAAATGTAACCGTACCAATTTTTGCAGAAGATCGCGTGGTCATGATGATAGATGAGAAGAAAATAATGTTGCTTTAGACATTGTCGAATGTTACACTTCATACATCCGTTCACCAAAAGCGTTCACATGGTAGAGCACGCAAGCAACCTCGTCAACATCGCCAAGTCGCTTCCTTCCTCGCAGGCAGAAGTTTTGGCTTTCTATAAACGCTTCTTCAGTGAGCACGGACGTGCTCCAAGTATTCGAGAAGCAGCCAAGAAATTAAAACGAGAGATCAGCAACGTCCACTACCATCTCAAGAAATTAGAAAGAATGGGCTTGATTGTGAGAACGCCAGGATACCGAGGAGTACGTTTGGTCGAGCAACAGGAGAAACTTATCCCACTGCTCGGCGTTGTCGCCTGCGGCGAACCAATTACGATTTTCGAGGAAAGCGAAGAAGCTGTATCTGTTCCAGACAGTATGATTACAAATGGTTATGGTCACTACGCTCTACGTGCAAAAGGAAATAGTATGATCAATGCCAAAATCGGTGATGGAGATATTCTTGTAATTAGAAAACAATCAAATGTCGAAGACGGAAAAATTGCTGTAGTTGCTATCGGCGAACCGCCGTTTGAATCTGCAACACTTAAAACAGTGTTTCATACAAAGTCTTCTTTATTGCTCGTGCCACAAAATGATGCGCTTGATCCTTACGTCGTCAAAAATGGTGAGGTACGTGGTAAGCTTGTCGGTGTTATTCGTAATTTTGATAGCCATTAACTCATTTAATCCTTTTGTTTGATTTTAAAACCTTCATTAATATGCTCTCCCATTCAGTCTCCACTTCTCTTCCCACTAGTAAGTGGTCAATGAGACCTTGGTGCATTAGGTCTATGAATCTGAATAGATCAGATTTGCGAGAAGACCATTGTTGTTTGCCATCAACAAACACAACATGCATGACCGTTCCGCCTGTATGTTCCTCAAATGCTCTAAGTTCACTACCGACTAAATTTGCTTCATATACTGCGTCACTCATTTTACTACCTCCACTAGTAACGCCCCAGTACTCCTTAATTTCCCATATAACAATAGGATTCGCTAAAGAAGGTACTGCTCCATCCAAATTCCTCGCCGTTACATGAAGTCCTTTATTAGAACACCAAACGCACCGCGCTTGTGGATTTGCATCAAGAGTCAGCCCCTTCTTATGACAGACGATTTTTGCTATCTCTGTAACCGCAGCTATCAAGGCTTTAGAAGACTGATGATGTTCTTGGTTGCGCGTTGTAGTTTTGCTCACCGACACACCAAGTTTCTTACAAAACTGCAGAGCTTCTTTCTCATCGCGCAAAAGACTAAAAACCCTTTCGAATTCCTGTTGCCGAAAATCAAGATATTGAAAAAGCAGGTCAATATACTCTTTTTCAATCTGAAAGTTTTCTCCATCAATAACACTCATACGTTCACTTTCTTTCAATTGCTTCAACCAAGTTTGTCTATTTCCTTCACCTCGCAAAGAGCAATAGTAACGCACTAAATCCCATACTGGATGATGCCAACCAAGACTCTGCCAACGGCTTCTAGCACTCATATCCAACAGAGTAGTCAAATTTATGGAGAAATGCACATCAAAGGTGATTTATTGAAATTGCGAGCAAAGCCATTTGTAAAATGGGTTGGAGGTAAACAGGCCATTTCATCATCACTCGTAGAGTATTTTCCAAAATACTTTGACATCTACTATGAACCCTT
>JBAYNS010000100.1:0-4642 GCA_041678625.1 Candidatus Peribacteraceae bacterium | reverse complement strand
CGTTGGGAATCGCCAGCAGTATCGTGAGCATGGGCCGAATGTTATTTTTGCAGACTATACTGTGGATTCGATTATGCGCAGTGTACAAAAAGCACTGTCACCCAAGTTCCGTACGATGCTTGCGCGTGCGCAGTCTCCGTACAAAGGCGGTGTAGTCGCTAGGCGCACAGTGAAGGCAATTGAACAGTTTCTTTCGACTCTCTAGATATGAAAGCGCTACGCAATACATTATTCGAAGAGAATCATATTCATTCCACTTTTAGTGACGGGCAACATTCGATTAGGCAGATATTGGAGTACAACTACTATCATGATCAGTTAGATCTCATTTTTGCCGATCATGTTGATAAAAATACGGATTGGTTTTCTTGTTATGTGAAAGAAATACAAGAATGCCGCAAAAATTATCCGCAATTTGCCGTTCGCATCGGCTGCGAAGTAAAAATACTTGAAGATGGGACACTGAATACTCGCCCCGATATTTTGGAAGCAGCAGAAGTTGTTATCGGCAGTGTTCATCATTTCTCTGATATCAAAACAATGGGGGCAGAAGAGATGATCCAAAAAGAATACAAACTTTCATTACTGATTGCACAGCACCCGGATGTCGATATTTTTGGGCACCCCTTTAGTATGTGTAATCGTTTCCATAAGGCCTCCCCGCCAATGGGATATGTGCGGAAATTGTATGAGCTGTGTAAAAAGAACGGCATCAAGTTTGAGTGTAATGCGGCACAGGCAATAGGTTCTGTTCGTGCACTGATAGAAAGCGAAATTGCCAACGGGCATACAGAGCATTTTTCTTTCGGTAGTGACGTACATGAGCAGTTAGACGAAATAGGCAATGCCACTTTTGGATTTGTTGAGAGGATTACCGTTCTTGTCACAGGCGCCGGCGCCGGCGTTGGTCAGAGCATCATTAAATCCCTCAAGCTTTCTTCGGTACGTACCAGAATTATTGCGACTGATATGAATCCTCTGGCTGCTGGTTTGTATCGTAGCGATGTTGCTTATATTGTTCCCAGCGTAGATGATCCTGCGTATTTGTCTGTCTTACAAGATATTTGTACGACTGAGCATGCCCATCTTTTGTTGATAGGAACAGACGTGGAACTGGACATTCTTTCCAAGAACAAAGACGCTTTTGAAAAAGAGACCGGTACGCACATTGTTGTAAGTGCGCCGGAAACCGTGGAAATTGCAGATGACAAATGGAAGACAATGAAATTCTTGGCATCCCATAATTTTCCGTACATTCGCTCCTCTTTAGTAGAGGATGTTGATGATTTTCTCTGCGATATACAGTTCCCTGTTGTTATAAAACCACGTTGTGGTGCGCGGTCCATTGGATTCCAAATAGTGGATGACGAGGCGACTCTGCGTATCCGTCTAGAGACCGACGGAGATTCTCTTATCCAAGAATATCTTCCGGAGAACGATGAAGAATACACTTGCGGAGCGATTTTTTACGAAAACGAATGTTACGGTGTTATTCCCATGAAACGGTGGTTACGTGATGGGGATACATATAAGGCCATTGCCAAACATAATCCCGACATGGAACATTATATTGAGGAGGTGGGTAAGACGCTTGATATTATGGGGCCATGCAATTTTCAACTCCGGTATTCCAACGGAGAATATAAAATACTCGAAATCAATTGCCGTTTTTCCGGTACTACCGGTGCCGCAAGCGCGCTTGGGTTTAATGTCGTCAATGCCCTGCTGCAAAAAATTTGTTTTGGTCGTTCGCTGCGTTGTTTGGTTTTCCGGGAATCGTACGTATTCCGCTATTGGAATGAAGTTCTGGTGCCCTTGGATGCCGTGGATGCCGTGAGCAAAGGGCACAGCGAGAACCCCAGTTCTACACTGAATAAGATCTAAATTTCCTCTGTTATAAGAGCATCTCTCTCGTAAGAACACTACCCGCGGACATGTCCTGGTTTATTGTTTTTCCAACAGTCTCTGCGAAGGCCTTTGGCGGCAGTCCTGTTCCGGGTCTTTTCATAACTAGCATATCCTGCGTCAGTTTTTCACCTTTCTTTACATCTTTGGTCAGAAGGATGCTTCGGCGCGCAGTATCCCGCGTATCTTTTTCACAGGGCTGACATTTCTTTTCTCCTGTTCCACGGGCCAGTTCCACAGCCCGTATGCCTTGTACCATTGATCGCAGCTCATCAGGTTCCAGTGAGGCCGCATGATCAGGCCCCGGGTCGTCCTTGTTCATTGTGAAGTGCTTTTCGATTATCTGTGCCCCGAGTGCAACTGCGGCGATGGGTACAGCAACCCCTTCCGTATGGTCAGAGTATCCAATGGGAACATGAAAGGTTTCTTCCATTGTTTTCATAGCCAGAAGATTTACTTGCCCCACTGGAGCGGGATATGCACTCACACAGTGCAGTAGCGCATATGGAGTTTTTGCTTTTTTAAAACAAGAAACTGCTTCTTCTATTTCCTCCAGCGTTGACATACCTGTCGAGATGATCGAGAAAATTCCAAGGGCGGCAACTTTTCCCAGAAATGGAATGTTTGTAATTTCTCCCGAGGGGATTTTCATCATTTTCACGCCGAGACTTGCAAGAAATTCTGCGGATGTGATATCGAAAGGCGTGGCGAGAAAGTCGAGGCCTTTTTGTTCCGCATAGGTTTTTAATTCCCGAATTGCATCATGGGAAAGCAGTAGACGCTTGAGCATGTTGTACTGGCTCTCTTCCCCGGAGCGCTTCTGATACTCCGCGAGGGGCGTTTGCGCTGAGACAATTTCATCCAGAACGAAAAGCTGGAATTTAACGGCGTCTACGCCGGCGTCCTTCGCCTTGTCGATCAACCGGCGCGCCTTCTCCGCTTTTCCATCATGATTCGGGCCGATCTCGGCAATAATGTATGTACGGTTCTTTGGCAGTAGTACTGGCATAATATTTTGGAGCGTACAGAGGCTTATCTTACCTGCAGGATGGCTGAAAATCACCGGAAACTTCGCCTATCGAGGGTTGATAGGATAGTACCAGTCCTCTACTCTTCCGACATGGAAGTATTGGAAACAAAATATGGATTGCCTGCGGAAGTGCGCTTTTGTAAGAAATGTGTTATTTCCAATCAGCGCCCCAATTCAGCGGTTGAATTTAAGCACACGGCGGCATCCAAGAAAGAGACGATTCATTTCGACGAAGATGGCATTTGTGATGCGTGCAGGTATATTGAGCAAAAGAAAAAAATTATTGACTGGAGCGTCCGTGAACAGGAGCTCAAAGACCTATGCGATCGCTATCGCAAGGAAGACGGTTCCTACGATTGTCTGGTTCCGGGTTCCGGTGGTAAAGACAGCTTCTTTGCCGCTCATAAACTTAAATATAAGTATGGCATGCACCCGCTTACAGTCACATGGGCTCCGCATATCTATACCCCGTGGGGGTGGAACAATTTTGAATCGTGGATTCATGCAGGCTTTGACAACTATTTGCATACGCCGAATGGTCGTGTGCATCGCCTCCTGACGCGCCTGGCGGTAGAGAACCTTTTCCATCCGTTCCAGCCCTTCATGTTGGGGCAGAAGTTTCTTGCCCCCAAACTCGCCGCGCGTTTCGACATTCCTTTGGTGTTCTACGGCGAATTAGAGGCGGAGTATGGCAATCCCATTGCGGACACAGAAAAAGCTCAGCGCGACTGGTCGTATTTTGCCGATTCCGACCCCGCTTCTATTTGTATCAGCGGCATTACTGTACAAGAGTTACACGAACGGTACGGCATTACGGCAAATGACCTTTTAACCTATCTGCCTGCCAATCCAGATGAATTGACACAGAAGAACATTCAAGTGCATTACTTAGGGTATTACCTCAATTGGCACCCGCAGGGTTGTTATTATTACTCCGTGGAACACGGAGGCTTTCAGGCATCTCCGGAACGTACCCCCGGCACCTACAGCAAGTATAACAGTATTGATGATAAGATTGATGATCTGCACTACTTCACGACGTGCATCAAATTTGGCATCGGCCGTGCCACCTATGATGCTTCACAAGAGATACGATCCGGTGAAATTACGCGGGAAGAAGGTGTCGCCCTCGTACACCGGTTTGACGGCGAATATCCCGAACGTTTCGAGGAGGATAATTTCCGATATCTCAGCATCACGGAGAAAGAGTTTGGAAACGTAGCAAAAGAGTTCAAGCATCCGATTATGACACGTGAAACCTTCTTGGCTCTTGCGGATCAGTTCCGTTCTCCTCATCTCTGGAAGAAGAATGAAAAAGGAGATTGGCAACTGAGGCATATGGTGAGCTGATTCTCAGGTGTTTTCCTGGGAATGCACCGACCGCATCTCCCCCTGTAATTTTTGAATCTCTGCGATGATCGCTTTCCCCATTATCTGAGAGTGCTCCTCTTCCGACTTATGAGTAATTTGCAGGCTCCATGGGTCCAGCACGCCCGGGATGCAGGTATCTTCCATTGCTTTCATATAGAGATGTGAACTTAATTCTGTCGGCTTCTCGTTTTGCCCAAAAATAGCTGATACGGCTTTTTGGCAATCCTGCTTCGAGCGGATGGTAAAAATGCCCTTTGCGAATTGGTAGTAGCGCGAGCCAAAAAGGAAGACCGGTTTTTCTCGGAACAACGCTTCAAATCCCGCAGATCCCGTAAT
>JBAYNS010000099.1:0-4728 GCA_041678625.1 Candidatus Peribacteraceae bacterium | reverse complement strand
CGCACGGCTCCATGAACTTGCAGCTGGCGACGAATACTGGGTGTACTACGGAGGCGATAAACACCGCTACATTGTGCGAGGTAAGACTGAAGTGAAGCCGGCAAATGTTGCCGTGCTCGATCAACCGGTGGATAAACGCCTGAGTACTCTGATGACATGCACACCAATCGGCACGACGCTGCGCCGACTTATTATTTCCGCGGAAGAAGTGAATCCGCAAACCGGCGTTGCGCTTGGCGTAGGTGAAAAGACGCGTTCCACGTTACCCAAGACTCTGCCGCAAGCGCTGCCAATTTGATTGGATCATCCGGAAGAGAATGTACAATGGCAGCACTGCCCTGTTCTTTCTGTATGCCGCTGTGGTGGAATGGTAGACACGGGGGACTTAAAATCCCCTGCCCGATTCTAGGGCGTGCTGGTTCGAATCCAGCCAGCGGCACCATTCGACTCGTCGTCGTTGCCCATGCAACGACTCCTCGCTCATGGTAAACCATTCTCCTCATAATAAAGAGTCGAATGACTCTGAGCGAACGAGCGAAGCGAGTGAGTCGAAGAGCCATACAAATAAAATATGCTACAATCACCTGCTATGGCGTGGTTTGTATATATAGCTCAAGCAAGAACAGGCAGATATTACACAGGAATAACAACTGACCCTCGTCGGAGAATTAGTGATCATAATAAAGGCAAAGGAGCAAAGTTTGCTAAAGATCAAGGAGACCTAACTTTGGTTTATAAATCTTCTCCGCATGAATCAAAATCAGAGGCTCGTACACGCGAAATACAGATAAAAGGTTGGACTAGAGCAAAGAAGGAAAAATTGATTGGTGGAGAGTGGAATTAATCAATCAATAGAATATAGCGACCAGAAACCCCTCGCTACCATTCGATTCGTCCCGCGGACGCGGGGCTCGCTCATGGTCGTCGTCCGCCTTCAGTGGACTCCGGCCATCTTGGCTCCGAGTCGAATGATTCCAAACGCACTACAACCACACACTCCCCTACTGTATCTCCAGCGACGCTGTGCTCGGTGAAGCCAGTTGCGAACCTCCGGTGGGATTAGAGATCACCAGATTGACCATTTCTCCCACATCGGATTGTTCATCGGAGTAGATCTCTACCACAAAGTACTTCTTTGCTTCACCATTCCGGAACGTCAGCGTTCCAGATGTTGCAGCGTAATCCGCTCCGGCAACCGCCGTACCACCGTTCGTGCGATAATCAACGGTGACCGTACCGGTGGTGCCGCCGAAGCGGCTGACCGTTACGATTCCCTCACCGGAAGATTCCACCGTGGTGAATATATCCTGCGTAAAGCGTACCGATCCCGTGCCGAATGACATGACCTCATCATCCACAATGGTGAGGAGAGATGTTGCGGCGTACCCAAGAACGGCGCCACCGGTGGGACTGCTCAGTGTGAGGTTCACGGTTTTATTTCCGTTAATCACATCATTATCCAGCACGGCGATTGTGAAGGTTTGGCTCGTTTCACCATCGGCAAATGTCAGAGTGCCGTTTGTCGACTGATAGTTTGTGGAGTTCGCCGTGCCGTTGCTGGTCGCGTATGCAACGCTCACTTGCCCGTCACTTCCTCCGTTGCGCTCCACGCGAATGGTGATGCTGTTCGCTTCTTCTGCCACATCAAAGCCCAGAGCACTGAATCCGAGCGCCCCCGCACCATCCCCTGCCGTTGGTGTGGACGCCCCATCGTCATCTTTGATCGTTAAGGTTGCAGTAACCGGAGTAGAGAGCACTGCTCCGCCCGTGGGATCGGTGAGCGTCAAGGATACGGTTTCGTTATCTTCATCAATCGTGTCATCCAGAATGACGACCGTGAAAGTACGGCTGGTAATGCCATCGGCAAAATCGAGCGTACCGGAAATGATTTCGAAGTCCTCTTCATCTGTGGCAGAACTGCCTACCGCCGCGTACTCCACAGAAACGGCTCCTTCATTGCCTCCTGTACGCACAACGCTAATGGTTGCGGTACCGACATCTTCATCAACGGAATAGCTGCTCGCTGCAAAGCGGAATCCTCCAGCCGGAGATGTTGCAACAGAGGAGGAAGAGCTACTCGAGGAGGAGCTGCTCGATGGTGTGCTATCGACGATATCGTCGCGCAGACGCTGCAGAAGTACGGCAATTTGTCCGCGTGTCACATAATCGTTGGGACCAAATTTGCCGTCTTCGTATCCCTGAATAATCCCCAGTGTATTCATTTCTCCTACTGCTGCATCGTAGAATGTACCAGTCCGCACATCAGGAAAGACATCCGATCCCAGAACTGTGGCAGCAATACCTGTTCCCGCTGCACCGGCAAGGACACCGAAAACGAAAAAACTGAAAGGAAGAAGAATACGATTACGCATAGCATAGTGGGGAATATGAACGATACGTTTGCGCAAAAAGATACATCTTGCAAGTGACAGAACGTCACACTGACAATCTAAATATACGAACGGCATTACTCTCCGAACACCTGCAAAGCCAGTGTAACAATCTTGGTCGCCTCTGCGCGGTTCACGGGATCTTGCGGTCCAAACAGTCCCGTAGGGTTCCCCTGTTCATCAGCATAACCGGCAACAATACCTTTGTGTGCCGCCGTTTCAATTGCCGCTGCGAACTCGGTGGACGTATCAACGTCTTCAAACACGCCTCCCGTGAAATCATCGAATGGCGCCCTGAGTGCCTGCATGATTGTTACCACGACTTCATTGCGCTGCGCTGGCCGGTCGAGCTTTACCGTACCATCCGAAAAGAGCACCCATCCCAATTGTTCGGCACAGCGAATATACGCTTCTGACCAGCTTTCCTGAGCCATGGGATTCAGGACGTCACCTTCACACCGCTGTACGTTGGTTCCTGCTGCCAGCAATGCAATTTTTGCCAGTTGTTCCACGGTGACATCGTCACCGGGGCCGAATGCACCCAGAGGACGACCAACTGCATCGCGATATCCTGAAATAATGTCCATGTCCGCAATGGATCGCACATACGGCGCAAACCAACTGCTGCGTTCCACGTCACTCAGAACCACCGGTACGCCATCCACACGAATGGTCACAAAGATCGGATCTTCCTCATATGTACGATCTTCCTCTGCTCCTTCTTCTCCTTCCGCAAGCGGAGGAAAGAGTTCATCACTGGTCTCCGCCTGTTCTTCGTTCTCCAGTGCATCCTGTTGATCCACAAAATACTGCAGATCCTTCTGGAAGAGTTCCAGTTCCTCCTCCAGCGTTGTGAAAGACGCCCCAAAACCTGCGACAGGAATAAGGAGTCCTGCACAGAGCATGATCACAGCAGACACAAAACGCATGACAGAAATCAGGAAGGGTGCATGGATTCTAGCACACCACAGAATCATGTTCCATTTTCCTCCAAGTGCTCTTGCAGACAGTGCTGCGATCCAGTAGGCTTGCCCGGACATGCGATCTGCAAAGGACTCTGGCTCCACTGAGCCCACTCAGGGCGGGGGGGCTCATTTTTTAAAAAATGGCGGTAAAGAGCACACGATTCTCCTCTTGGGATCGGGGGCACTGAAGATTGGCGAGGCTGGCGAGTTCGATTATTCCGGGAGTCAGGCGATCAAAGCATTTAAGGAAGAAGGAGCCCGCATTGTGCTGGTCAACCCGAATATCGCAACGAACCAGACGAGCTGGGGGCTGGCGGACCGTGTGTACTTCCTCCCGGTGAATGCTGCATTCGTTACGCGCATTATTGAGAAAGAGAAACCTGACGCCATCTCGTTGAGCTTTGGCGGACAGACTGCGCTCAACTGCGGTCTGGAGCTTGCACAGTCCGGTGTACTGAAGAAGTATAATGTCACTGTTTTAGGAACACCTGTTGAGAGCATTCAGAATACCGAAGACCGGGCGCGCTTTAATGCACAACTCGCATCCATCGACATTTTGGTTCCCCGTTCGCATGCAGTGGAAACTCTGGAAGATGGTCTGAAAGCGGCACAGGATATCGGCTACCCCGTTATCGTGCGCGGCGCATTTGCTCTGGGAGGGAAAGGAAGTGGACGGGCGCAGAACGAACGAGAACTTCAGGACATCTGCAAAGTCGCCTTTGTGGAATCCTCGCAGATTCTGGTGGAAGAAGACCTGACCGGCTGGAAGGAAATCGAGTATGAAGTTGTCCGTGACCGTGCGGATAACTGCATCACCGTCTGCAACATGGAGAATGTCGATCCTCTGGGTATACACACGGGCGAATCGATTGTCGTCGCTCCGAGTCAGACACTCGATAATACCGATTACCAGATGCTGCGCTCGATCTCACTCAAGGTCATTCGGCACCTGGGCGTTATCGGCGAGTGCAACATTCAATTTGCACTCGATCCGTATTCGCGGGAATACCGCGTGATCGAAGTGAATGCGCGGCTCAGCCGCAGTTCCGCACTCGCTTCCAAAGCGACGGGGTATCCGCTCGCATTCATCGCCGCCAAACTTGCACTGGGATACACACTGCCCGAACTCACCAATGCCATAACGCAAGTGACGTGTGCGGATTTTGAACCCTCGCTCGACTACGTTGCCGTTAAAATTCCGCGCTGGGATTTGCAGAAGTTCCGCTTTGTTTCGCAGCAGGTTACCAGTGAAATGAAATCCGTCGGCGAGGTCATGGCATTGGGACGTACATTTGAGGAAGCTCTGCAGAAAGCCATTCGTATGTTGAACATCGGATCCGAGGGGTTGTATCCCACGCATCTGAAATTTTCGG
>JBAYNS010000098.1:0-4832 GCA_041678625.1 Candidatus Peribacteraceae bacterium | reverse complement strand
TTGCTGCAGACTGGGGAACACCAAGGGCAAGCCGATGAGCGCCACAGTGAGCACCAAAGCGCTTGCAAGAACGGCCAACCACAGAAGCACAGTTGTTTCAGTGGCAAAGGGGAGAATGATGGTTATGGGATGCGCACCGGCGAGTCGTTCCACAAAGACTTCATCACTGCGGTCGGAGGAGCGGCGTCGCACAAGTTCCGTGACGATAAAGAGCGTTACGCTCCCCGTAAGAAAGAGAATGAGAATGGCCAGTATTCTCCCCGCCTGCGTTATGCCCAACAATTCATGTACCTGTTTTTCCTGATCAGTAACCTGAGAAAGAAATGTAGGGTCTACCACGGCGCGCCACCGTTCTTGTTCGATAAAATTCACAAATTCCTGATAGTCGTCGAGTGCAACAAGCGTGACGCCGATAGTATCCGAGAAGGGATTTTCCATCTGGAACTTTTCCAGAAACGCTACGAGTTCCGGATCGAATTCGCGCGCTTTTTCATACGCCTGCTCTTTGGTGATGTACACCGCTTCATCAATAATTGGCAGTTGCTGCAGTGCTGCGAAGAAATTCTGTATTTCATTATCCTGCGCACCCGGACGCACTTCCAGGCGTAAGTCAGTCTGTGCTCGCAGGATTTTCTGAACAGTGTGAACACCAACAATGCCGAAGAGAACAATTTGCAATAAAAGAAGTACGCCAAAAAGAGCGCCAAAAGCTGTGAGCCATCGTCCTTTGCGCCGGGCGGTTGTAAGACCGCGGAGAATTCCACGCTTCCACAGTACCGAAAAATTCTCATTCACATGCAGCATGGAATTGAGTATATGATAGGCCTAAGGCTAGGGCTAGGGCCAGAACTTATAAAAACTCCTATTGTTGATTTGGTGCCAGTGTTTTTTCCAGGCGTTCAATTGCCTGTGCACACTCGCGGGCGCGCTCGTTCTGCGGATCAAGATCCAGTGCGCGCAGGAAGAGAGATTTTGCTTTTGGAAAGTTATGTACTTGCAGATGTGTAACGCCCAAATCGCAGAGGGTGAGCGGGTTTTCACTATCCAGATTCAGCGCGCGTTCCAGTGTTACAATGCCCTGTGTGCGTTTGCCCTCATTAAAGAGCACCCATCCCAGACAGCGCAGAATCTCCGGATTGTTTGGCCGCAACATATTGGCTTTCTGCAAATAACTTGATGCTTTTGGCCAGTGTTCCCGATGTGATTCAATAAAGCCGAGAATGTAATAACCGGTGTAACTCTTCTCATCCAGAGCGACTGCCTGTTTTGCGGCATTTTGCGCACGATCGTAATGTTCCAGACTCAATTCATTATCAGCAACTTCTTCCAATGCGGACACGTTCTGCGGGTCCTCAATAAGCAATTGCTCCAGAATAGTCAGTGCTTCTTTGTGTACTCCTTCTATTTTCAGTCGCTCTGCTTGCTCCAGGCGCTCAAGGACATCCGTAGATGGTTGAAGATTGTCACTCATAGGAGTTCTGAGTATATCGAATGCAAGGGGACTGTGGAGAGAAAACGTCTTTTTTCTCTCATCCGTAGATGAAGAACAAAACCGTACTCATAATCATTTTTGCGCCAGAGATGATCGCACCTCCGATGACAGAGCCCATCATCATACTTTTCCCCAAGCTTTTGCGTGTCTCTTCTCCCGTGGAAATGGTGTACATAAAAGCACCTACCAGGAAAATCGATGCGCACACCCAATATCCTGTGCGCATCAGGACATTTACCACATTCCCGATCATTATATCCACGGTAACATTCCCTGCTAACCAGCCTCCTACGCTAAATGTTGCATGCGCCGTTGGTGTTGCAACGGTTGTGAGGGCAGCGATTATTCCTGTGAGACCTGCGATGATATAACGTCTGTACATCACAGTAGTATAGCACAAGTCTGTCCGCTTCGCATATTGCGGAATCGCCGTTTTCGGCCTACACTTCCATTCTCCAATACTCCATGCAGCCTCCAGGGTTCCAGACACGTCCTCTTTCCGAAGGCAATGGCTTGCCGAGGCGCAATTCCTCGCGCCCCCCGCGTCCCGGTTTCTTCCGTTTTTTATCAAGAAAAGCGCGCACTATTACGCGTCTGACTGTACGAAAATCACGCGAAATCCGTTCATGGAAAAAGAAGAAGATTTTTGTACGAGCAGGGATTGCTCTTGGTCTCCTGGGTTTTATCTACGTTGGCATTCTGTGGATTACATTGCCGGACCTTCGTGATCCTGCAAGTTTGCTTGCATCGCAGAGCTCGGTGATTACCGATCGAAACGGCGTTGAGCTCTATAGACTGTTTTCCGAAGAAGATCGTACGTATGTGCAGGGTGAGAATATTCCCGTTGTCATGAAGCATGCGGCGATTGCCATTGAAGATGAGCGTTTCTACGATCGTGGCTGTCTTGATCTCAAAGCTATTGCACGAGCCGTCCTTTTTCTCGGGCGCGCAGGAGGAGGGTCAACCATTACGCGCCAGCTTGCGCGCAATGCCCTGAATCTCTTCGACGATAATCGCTATGAACGGAAGATTAAAGAAGTGTTTCTGGGGTGCCAGCTGGAGCGGTGGTTCACAAAAGACGAGCTCATTGATCTGTATCTCAACTGGATTCCCTTCGGCCAGAATGCTTATGGCATAGAACAGGCTAGCCAGGTGTATTTCGGTCATGCTGCCGCAGATCTCACTCTGGCCGAATCGGCAGTACTCGCGGCGCTGCCGCAGCGTCCATCGTACTTCAGCCCGTACGGCAACCACGTTCATACAATTGTAGCGGAAGATGTTGAGGCAAAGGTGCTCAATAGGCAGGTCACGCGTTTATCTCAGATTGCCGATGATAGCATGCAGATCGGTCTTTTGGGCACCATTGTCGGAACAGGAAGTACCATACTCTCTGTTGGTGGGCGTACCGATCAGGTACTCATGAACATGCAGGAACAGGGATTCATTACAGAACAGGAACGTCTAAAAGCACTTTCCGATCTGGATACAATGGAATTTCAGCCCTCGCGGGAGGATATCCGTGCGCCACATTTTGTTCTGTGGATTCGGGAAGAAGTGGAACGGATGTTCGCCGGCAAAATGGGAGCAGGAATGCTTGAGCAGGGCGGATTGACCATTGAAACGAGTCTGGATTGGGAGTTGCAACAAATGGCAGCAGAGGTCGTGGAAGATCATCGTGAGGATATTCGCGATCGCTTTGGGGCGCAGAATATTGCCTTGGTAGCCCTAGATGCACGAACACGGGAGGTGCTGGCATATGTGGGAAATGTTGATTACAACGATGAGGAACATGGCGGAAAGATAGACATGGTGATTGCACCACGGCAACCGGGTTCCAGTTTTAAGCCAATCGTTTATGCTGCAGCATTCAATAAAGGATACAATCCTGCTACCGTTCTCTATGATGTCCCGACGACGATCGGAGAAGATGAACCACAGAATTTTGACGGGACGTTCATGGGTCCTCTCACCATGCGTCAGGCCCTTGGAGCATCGCGGAACATTCCTGCGGCAAAAACTTTCTTCCTTGCAGGGGGCGAAAAAGAGATTCTGCAATTGGCGACCAGTCTAGGTGCCCCCGGCCCCGCAGAGCGGCAGCAGGAGCTTTCTGCGCAGCGCGAAGATGGCTTCGATTATGGTTGGCCTCTTGCGCTTGGTGCAGCGGAAACGCCGCTCATGGAAATGGTTCAGGCCTATGCAACATTTGCATCTGGCGGAGAATATGCAGACACGGTCCGCATTCTCCGTATTACAGATAAAAACGGCAACATCCTCTTCCAGGCGGATGTCCCGCCAAAAACAACGCCGGTCCTTGATCCCCGCATTGCGTATCAGATTACCTCTGTTCTGAGTGATGAATGGGCGCGACCGGAGGAATATTGGCGTGAACAGCTCACTGTTCCGGGTTATCAAACTGCTGCTAAAACAGGAACGAGCAATAAATGTCTGGAGTGGAAGAACGAGACAACGTGTCTTTTGCGCAAACCAGATAATGCTTGGCTTATCGGCTATACACCCCAACTAGTTACAGGAGTATGGGCGGGGAATGCCGATAGTTCATCAATGTACGAGAAGGCCGGCGGGCTGAATACCGTCAGTCCGGTCTGGCGTGATTTCATGATCCGGGCGCACCGTTCCATGGAATCGGGTGCAACAACATTCGTTGTTCCCGAAGGCATTGTGCAACCACAGGTCTCGCTCCTCTCCGGACAATTACCAACAGATTGCACTCCGGTCGATCTCCGCAGAGCGGATATTTTCCTGGAAGAGAATGCTCCAACATTACCTGACCCTGCCTGCAAGAATTTGACTGTCGACAAATTAACGCATCTTCTGGCCTCGGATCGCTGCCCGGTGGAAGCGCAGGAAGAAGGAAAGTTTCTCGTCGCACACAGTCTGCTCCCGGATCGATGGCCGCAGTGGGAAGAAGGAGTGCAGAAGTGGGTCGCAAACCAAATGGAACTCTGGTATGCCACGGAAACGCATTCAGGAGCGATCATCCCGCTCCCCGTTGCTCCTACGGAGGAATGCGACCCCGATCTGACACCCGGAAGATTGGTACGGCCGGAGCTCACAGTCGCATTCCCCCAAGATGGGGGAGTGGCCAGCTATCCCTCTTTCCGCCCCCGGATCAGCTATACCGTGGGGTCATCCATACGCACAGTGGAATATGCCGTTGATGGAAAGTTGGTTGCCACGGTAATGGCAGAGCCATTCGATGCCGCATTGCGTGTTCCGCGATCCATTGCCAAGACCGGCATCCATGCGCTTACCGTGACGCTCACGGATGAGTACTTTAATAAAGTGAGCGCACAAGTACGGTTCCGTTTTGATGAAGACC
>JBAYNS010000097.1:0-4975 GCA_041678625.1 Candidatus Peribacteraceae bacterium | reverse complement strand
TCAGGTTAAGATTTAATGGATCAACATTGGTCGGTCCGCAAAATGGCCCACGTGTGGTTGAAAGGATACTTGGGAAGAGACATGGATAAGTAGCTATGAGTTTGATTGAAGTTTTACAAGTCCTTGGTACACTTCTTTGGCTCACAGAAGTGTGCTTGGATCTTTTTTGTATTATTGCCCATCAGCCTTCGTCCTCCCGCATTCGCGGGACGGGACTACGGCCGACAAGGGTGGCGGAATGATCCGCAAGTCATCTAAATGCCCAGGTGGCGGAATGGTAGACGCGCTAGCTTGAGGGGCTAGTGGGAGCTTTATCCCGTGGAAGTTCGAGTCTTCTCCTGGGCACCATTCGACTCGTCTCGCGTCCGCGGGGCTCGCTCATGGTCCTCGCGCTGCGGCGCTCGGGCCATTCGACTCATCTCATAGGAGAGGGGCTTACCTGCCTGCCGGCTCATGGTAAACCATTCGTCTTTTTCATAGGCAAATCAAATCACATCAAATGAACATCCAGAATTTGCTATATCCGATACTAGGGGACGAACAAAGTCATCGCGGGCGGGAATGCCCGCTCTCGTTTTTGGAAGATAATTCCATCAATCAGAGCAGCTCTCTATGGCTGCGGAAGATTGATATGTCTAAAAAAGCGCGGCTTTGTGGTTTCGTGTATCCCATAACATGCAGCGTTCCAAATATACATCCCAAAAACCATGGCAAACAGTCGCGTATCCGCTAAAATTCCTTCATGAAAAGCCCGCACGAAATTCTGGAAATCTACGATCTGGATGGCAATATTATTGAAATAAAGCACCGCCAGGAATTTTATGATGAAATTCAAAAGGAATTTGAAGAAACGGGGAAAATTACAAAAAAGGTAAAGGCAATCCGGGTGTTACTGATGACAACCGATGGCAGGATTTACTTGCAGCGTCGTAGCGATCTGAAGGCACATAATAGGGGTCTGTACGATAAAACGACAGGCGGTCATTTTATGAGCGGCCACACATGGGAAATGACCGTTGTCCGTGAAATGGTGGAAGAATTGGGTATTCCTACAGTTGTTCTTCCTGCGAAAGAGTTTACAAAAGCGATAGAAACAACAGATGTTTCCATTATCGGTATTTTTAAAGAGATTGATTACGATGCGAATTTTCTCTCCGTACGCACAACAGATTCCGTGCCTATTGAACAACCGTTCATGACCACATTTTATGTTGGCTACTATGACGGTTCAATCCGCTTCAGAGACGGAGAAGCCTCCGGTATAGAAGTACACACTCTGACAGGATTAAAAGCAGATATACAAGCGCATCCAGAAAAGTATACGCAGGACCTTAAGGTTATGCTGCAGAGGTATGAAAAATATCTAGTGCCAGCGAATCAGATAAGTGAGCACTAGGAACAGCCTATCATCTTTGATATGCAGATGTGATGTTAAGAAGGCGCTACTTGTTTTCTCAACAAAACACCCTTCTTATCCTGAAGGGTGTTTTGAAGATTTCAGGAAGATCATTCTTCTACAGGCGTGGCGACAATCCACCATTGTTTATCGGCGGTCATCACAGAAATTTCACACGGAGATGGAGTAACGGAACACACAGCATCAGTCTCGATTCCTGTAAGGGGCGTGCCTGTTGATGCCAATGACGCACCAATGTAATTGTAATCGTAATTGTAATCGGTGCCCGTATCCAGAACAACAGAGAACGCTGCTTCGTCTAGTGAGGCAAGGGTTACCCGCACTTCCAAAGTAGCTGTAGCCCCATCGGCGATAATCACTGGGGCGGCAGATGTATCAAAGACAATTTGCATGGCGTGTGTTGCACTGATTGTCGAGGTTTCCGCCAGCACGCGATCATTGGCAGGATTGGCTAAGTCACACTCGATCAATTGCACCGAAGAGATCAGGTTACTCAACTCACCGTTGACGAGCCCATTCAGAGGATACCATTCGATTGTCGGCACAACAGTTACAGTGTTTAGATTAATACTATCTGTTGCACTGTTTGCTGTGGCAGTAAAGCGCAGAACAGGGACATCCGCAGCGTCTGTTGGCAAAAGACCATCGGGATTATGAACAAGAGTGGGATCTTGGACAATGGCAAGCAGAGGAGTAGCGGCTACCTGTGTATCCACTGTCCACACGGGGGAATTCGCCGTAGTGACAACCGTGTGGCAATCACAGGCAACGAATGCGCAGTCGTTCTCTTCCGGATGCAGTTGATCGGTTTTGATTCCGTGAAGATCAATAGCCTGAATGTAACTGGTTGGAGCATTTTGCCATGCCAGATCCATGGTGAAGGTGCCATTGGCATCGGCAGCAGGATCAACGCGGATTTCCATCTGATAGGTAGTATCTGCACTGATGGTGAGTGCAGGCGAAAGGGAAGAAAGATCTAATTCCAGAAGGTTCGTTGCTGGGATCTGCGTGAGTTCCAGAACAGCACGATCTACTGTCCCGCTGCCATCATCTGTATACAGCCGCATGGCTCCTATAAGTCCGCTCACGTTTGCTCCCGCATCCAGAATGATCTTCTGGAGTGTGACGGCGGAACTCCCTGCAGTAACAGCAAAGGACAGGACGGGAACATTTACATCGCCAGTGGAAATAGTCTGTGCAGTCATCGTGTCCTGTGCAACAGCCAGAGGAATTTCGCCGGGTGTCGGCGGAATGCAGATATCACAGATACTCGGTCCTTTCTGCATCTCATCGGTTGTCCAGCACGTGTATGCGGTTTCCACCGCACACGTGTCATCGCATCCATCCTCGGCATCCGTATTCCCGTCATCGCACTCTTCGAGCGTACTCTGGATCAGCCCGTCTCCGCAGAACGTACAAGCGTCTGCTCCCGCAGCATCATCACGGCAGCCGGCATGATAATCGGCATCGCCGACATCCGTAATACCGTAATCACAGGTTTCGTCACCGTTCACACTTCCGTCGCCACAGGACTCGGAAACAACCGTTGCCGTACAGTCATTCTCACATCCATCGTCAGCAACCGTATTCCCGTCGTCACATGCCTCTAGCGCACTCTGGATTACGTTATCCCCGCAGAAAGTACAGGCATCTGCTCCCGCTGCAGGACCACGGCAACCGGCATGATAATCGCCATCAGCTTCATCTGTAATATCGAAATCACAGGTTTCTCCTGTATCTATTTCTCCATCGCCGCAATACACAACAGCCTGTGACCGGCTCAAACCATCGCCGGTCTTAAAGTACAAATCCTCTGCAGTCATAATGTAATACGTCCTTCCTTCCTGCATCGCTTTCTGCAAGTCATCATCTGCGAAGTTATCAATAGCGCCGTTGCGTGCAAGCAGAGCAGAGTAGAGTGCTTGCGTGGCGATGGTTGCGGAATTCACCTCTCCTGCGGAGAGGTAAAATCGGCCATTAAATGGCGGTTCTGAGCCCGTGTATTCATAGAGCCAGAAACGGGTAGTTAGGTCATTGACCAGTGTCTTCTCCGTGGACGCATTCGTATTGATCAGATCGAATTCCGTTCCCGTCGTTTTATCACCAGAGACAATGATGATGTTGTGTTGATCCTTCACAAGCGTGACGCCGGCATCCGTATCGGTGCGTTTAAAAACGTACACAGGAACAGTGCTGGTTTGTCCTAACCACGCGGAACCGGGAAGGTGCGGAAGCGGATAGGGTGTGCGTTGTTGCTGCACGGCAATCACGGCAATGACCACGGCAAGCGTGGCACCGATCGCCAGGAGTCGCAAATTGGAGATTTTCATGAGGCGGAGAGGAAAGAATGTGCGAATACGTGTTCTGTGTGTTTTATAACACACAACGTCGCATCTCACATGCTACAACAACATGATCAATAGAATCAGCAAGCATTTGTCGGCCTCCGCAATGCTCAGTTACGCAGCATTGCACGGAACGCTTTCTCGTCAAGAATCGCAACAGAGAGCTCCTGTGCCTTGGTGAATTTGCTGCCGGGATCGTCACCGGCGAGTACGTAATCCGTTTTGCTGCTCACAGAGGAACTTACGCCGCCGCCGCGTTCCTTAATGAGTTTCTTGGCTTCTTCACGGCTGAAATCGGGGAGCGTGCCAGTGAGAACAAAGGTCTTCCCCGCAAAAATCTGCGGTGCATGACTTCCTTCCGGCATCAGTGCCAGAATGCCGCCATTCTCCATCTTCTGGAGCAGTGCGTGATTCTCCTCATCCGCTACCCAGTCCAGAATGGACTGCGCAACCACGGGTCCGATGCCGTCGATAGCAGAGAGCTCTTCCTGTGTGAGTTTCTGTAGTGTTTTCAGAATGTCGTGCAAACGGACACCCTTCACGCTCTGCGCGGTCGTTTCTTCCCCTGCAAAGAGTGAAGCCTGCGCTCCTACAGTCTTCTGTTGTTTGACCGTGAGTGTAGAGAGCGGCCAGGTAATGCGCTGTGCCAGAATCTCCGCGGTCTCGCTTCCTATGTGCCGAATGCCCAATGCAAAAAGAAAACGATCCAGTGGAGGATGTCTGCCGGCGCTGATCGCATCCAGAACATTCTGCGCCTTCTTCTCCTTAAAGAGCGGGAGCGTGATCAGATCTTCATACGAGAGAAAGAAAATATCAGCGGGATCAGAAACGAGCCCCTTGCCGATGAGTTCTTCGATGGTTTCTTTACCCAATCCTTCGATATTGAAGGCATGACGCGATACCAGATGCTCCACGCGTTCCTGGCGCACCGCGCCACATGTACTATTCGGGCAGCGGTGCACAGCTTCGCCCTCCGGCCGTACCAGTGTTTCTCCGCAACTGGGACAGTGAGCGGGAAAGTGGAACGGCTTTGTTCCTTTCGGCCGCAGATTTATCAGCACTTCCACAACTTCCGGGATGATGTCTCCGGCTTTCTGCACCACTACGGTATCGCCGATGCGCACATCAAGCCTCTCAATCTCATCTTCATTGTGGAGCGTTGCCCGCGTCACTGTTGTCCCGGCAATATGTGTCGGCGTCAGGTGCGCAACCG
>JBAYNS010000096.1:0-5165 GCA_041678625.1 Candidatus Peribacteraceae bacterium | reverse complement strand
GATTACTGCACTGGGTGTTAATGCGCAAATGGAGCGCTCTTCCCAAAGTGCTGGAAGATTTCGCAAGAATTCAAAAATACCGGTATCTTTCCATTGATGTTCTCCGAATGTTTCGTAGTCCATGAAGAGATTGACACTGTGTCCGCCGCTCTCGGTGATCCAGTTGGTGAACTGTTCCGTGTTGAGCGGAAAACCGATCCATGATTTGTCCGAGAATCGAAAAGCAACGTCATCGGAAAGACGATAGTTCTTCAGGAGCACCGCAATGTCCCGCGCAGGTTTTTTGAGCGGGCGATTTTTGCGGATGATCTTCTGTACCGATCGTGGCAGTGCGAATGCCGGTGGTGAGAACGGTTTGTTCGGACTGCGTCCGTTGAGCAGGCGATCCGCCCCCTCTGCCAGGATGCCTTTGAATCCCATGAGTCGTGCGATTTGTGCAAGCTCATTGCTGTAAATAAGCTCCGTATTGCGGAAAATACTCGGTGTTTGGCCAAAGAGTTCCTGAATCGTTTTCACATGGAGATGCACCTGTTGAGTGAATTCTTCTATGGATTTTAGTGAGCTCAAAGAATGGTGATATGTCTCTGCCAGGAATTCCACCTTGCCGGTTTTCGCCAGAGCTTTGAAAGATTCCAGAACATCCGGACCGTATTCTTTGCATTGTTCCAGGAAGATGCCGGAGAGCGAGTATGCAACGGAGAAATTCGGATACGTTTCCAGAAGTTCTTGAATGAGTGCGTTGGCTGGCAGATAACACTTTTCTGCCACTTTCCGGAATACTTCACGATTCTTCTTATCGTCAAAGTAATTCGGCTCTCCTTTGCCGATATCCGTGATTCTCAGATCCCGCAGACGGTATGGCTGGTGGACCTGAAAGTAGAGGCAGATGCGTGGTGAGTTATTCTTCATGTATAGATGGGATTGTGCAGAAGATTCTCGTAGATGGATCGTACGTGTTCCCCCTGGTTTACCCAGGTGAGGTGTTGCAAGCTGCGCGGTGCTTGCAACTGCAATTGTTCCGCGAGTGGAGCATCGCGCAGGATGGTCAATACGCAGTCGGCCATACGTTCGGTATCCCAGAAATCCACATTGAATCCGTGGCGCACCACCTCGCTCACACCTGATTGATTGGAAAGAACCACCGGTGTCCCTTGGGCGATTGCCTCCAGAGCTACCAGCCCAAACGGTTCGGAGAGCGATGGCATCACAAAGCAGTCTGCTTGAGCGTACAGATGCTGCGCCTCAACACTGTTCACTTGTCCCGTGAAGAGCGTGCAATCCTGCAGTCCCAGAACACATGCATGTTCGATTACTTCGCCCATCATATTTCCGTCCCCAGCAACAACGAACGTGACATCCGGCTTGATAGCGTGCACCTGTGCCGCCATGTCCAAAAACTGTATCGGTCCCTTTTGAATAGTAAGCCGCCCAAGAAAAAGAACCATCGGCCTCTTCAACGTACCACTCTGTACGCGCAGAGTGTCATCGTATTCCATCCGTTCCACACTCATGCCGTTGTGCACAACACGAATCTTATCCGGCGTGATGCCGTAATGCTGTACAAGAATGTTCTTGGTGTAGTTGCTTACCGCAATGATTGTGTCGGCCTTTTCAAATCCTAATCGCTCAATGTCATATATCCATTGATTCGGGTGGAAGTGTGTTCGGTCAAGTTCCGTAGCGTGAATGTGCGTAACAAGCGGTCGATTGTGGTGGTTGGCAGCCCGGATTCCCGCTCCGTAAGTCATCCAGTCATGGCAGTGCACGACATCCGTGGGTACATCTTTGGTCATCTCCACGCTCATTTCCGCAAAGTGCATAACAGCCTGCGGCAGATCCGATCCATACATGTGTCGTATTTCTGCAGGGAGTGTCTTTATGCGTTGTTCATAGTGCTCTGTACCTTCATACGGGGAGAGAAAACTCTGTACCCGTACGGTGTTCATGCATTGCTGCGTTGGAAAAATCACTGTGGTGTCCTCTGTCGTACTCGCTTGAGGAAGCACCAGTGTTACGTGTACGCCGTTGCGCATCAGTCCTTTTACCAGGCCCTGGCATGCAACCCCCAATCCTCCCAGATGGAGTGGCGGGTATTCCCAGCCGAACATTAGTGAACGGATTGGCATGTTTGTGTGTTTTCGCAGCATCTGCGAAATCCAATTATTATAGCAAAAAATCACCCTTTTTAGTAGGGGTATTTGCTTGTTATGAACAAAAAACTAGCCGCGTGCAACTTCTAACACATGCCCTTTTAGTATATCAAAAACGGTGTTCAGATCTTCGTTGACGATCATATGGTCAAAGAGCTCCTGGCGTTCGCGGAAGAATGCCAGATCTTTCTCTGCATTTTTGATGCGATCGGCGATACTCGCTTCGCTGTCGCGTCCGCGGGTGCGTAGGCGATGCAGGAGCTGTGAGAGCATAGCCCGGCGGCTTTTGCCGGGAGGCAAAAGTCCACAGGAGAGGATTGATCTGCGACCGTAGTGTTTGGAAAGCTCTTGTAGTAAACCCATTTCTGTAATGACGATAGGGATTTTTCCTTCATTCCAAATAGCTTCGATATCGTGGGCGCGGTATCCATACCAGCGCTGTTCGTTCCGAGAGGGTATGTGTGTTGCTGCTACCAAATCCCCCTGTTTTTTCAGCCTGAAAAATTCCTTGGTAGATACGTGCACATACTCATCGGCATCGTGTTCCTTGGGCGTTCTGGTTGTAAGGATGGGCACTTGTTGAGCATAGTCACCAATTTTGGTGATCAATAGTGTGCGAATTGTCGTCTTCCCGACACCGGATGGACCGGTGAGAGCAAGAATATAGCCGGGGAACTCCGCCTTTTTCTTTTTCTGCAGCAATGGGGCAGCAGATATTTCGAAGGCAACGGCATAAACCCGTAATCCATCCTCTGTGATGTAACTCAGCCGCTTGCAGGCGATCACGTGTTGACCGATTGTACATCGTGCATTCTGTGAATTATGCGCAGCAACAATTTCTCCGAGCACGTGGGTGCCATCATTGAGTTCAATGAGTCCAATCGTGCGTGGATGAGGCGGAAAACCTGCAGGAGGATGAGTTACCGTTGTGAAAGACAGAATTGTGCCTTCTTGCATGTATTGTGTCTGCCTGTGGTGAGCGCGAGCAATTGCTGCGGGATGATGAAGAGTCATGTCGTATGTTCGAGGATATGAATAGCACACGTTGACCCTGCTGCGCCAATGTTTTGAGCGATTCCCCATCTTTTCTGAGATTTTGTCAGTTGCTTATGTAGTTCCACAATTTGTTTTACTCCCGTTGCTCCCACGGGGTGTCCGCAGGCCTTGAGTCCGCCACTTGCATTCACCGTTGGGAACGGCATTTTTTCTTCATAAAAAGAGATTCCTTCTCCCGGTTCTGCAAAACCCATATCCTCCAAATCAACGAGTGCTGCAATGGAAAAGCAGTCGTGGAGTTCGATGTGACTGATGTCGTCTGTGGTAATTCCGGCTTCATCGTATGCGCGTTTTGCCGCTTCGCACGTAGCAGCGAATGATGTGATTGAGGGGCGGTCTGCAAGGCTGAGCGTGTCAGTACTTAGCTGAGAAGCAGCGATACGGATTGGAGATGAATGCTTTCTTGAGAGAATGACTGCGGCAGCGCCATCGCTGATCGGAGAGCAATCAAGCAGACGCAAAGGGTCTGCAATTATGGGGCTTTCTCCAATTTTTTCCGGTGGAATGGCTGTTCTGAACTGGGCGTAGATATTATCTACAGCGTTGGCATGATGCCGTGCACTCACAAGGTTGAGCTGTTCGCGCGTCAGATTGTAGTCATGCATGTATTTTTGTGCGATGAGTCCGAAGATGCCGGGAAATGTAAGGCCAGAGGGGATGTCCTTCTCTGCATCTGCAGCACTCATGAGTCCTGCGGCAATCTCGCGTGTGGAAGCATCGGTCATCTTCTCCACACCGATCACCAGAACTGTTTCTGCCCGATTGCTCTCTAATAGACTCAATGCAGTGTGCACTGCCACAGATCCTGATGCACAGGCCGCTTCAACACGCAGTGCGGGGGGATGATGGGGCAGCAGTGAGGCAGCTAATGCTCCAAGCTGCGCTTGATCGCTCACGCGTTCCGCAAGCACGTTTCCGACGATCACGAAGTCAATATCAAGTACATTCACCGGAGAGGTTTCTAGAGCAGCATCAACGGCTTCTTCTATGAGTTCCCGGATTCCTTTATCCCAGTGTTCTGCGAAGGGCGTTTGACCGCAGCCGATGAGGAAAATGTCTTGGGTCATTGAAAGTGAGGATTACGATGAGGGTGTGACACATTGGAGGTACTGACTGTAGCTCAAATATTCCTTTTCCCGTATATCGGGAGGCAGGAGAGCGCCATTTTTCATCATTGTCATCAAAAACGCATCCGAGCCCGCGCCGGATCCATAAGAAATGAGGAGGATTCTTTCGTCCTTCTTTGCGTGTTGCAGTACTGATATGAGTCCGAGAAGGGAACAGGCACTGTACGTATTCCCGATTTCTGGAACGATGAAACCGTGTTGCATTTGTTCCTTAGTGATGCTGAATTTCTTTGCAACTGTCGAGGGAAATTTTGCATTTGGCATATGAAGAATCACGTGATGGATATCGCCAATGTTTACTTTTGTCACATCCAAGATTCCTTTAAGTGCTTCTTCTACATGACGAAAATACCCAGGTTCTCCTGTAAAGCGGTCGCCGTGTTCCGGATAGCGTTGATTCTGGGCGCGCCAGAAATCAGGAGTATCTGTTGTGAAAGAAAGTGTCTTTTCAATGCGACAGAGAGCATTTTTAGCTTTCTCTGGCCCCAAAATCACTGCCGCCGCGCCTGCCGCGGCGGTGTATTCCAGTGGATCGCCAGGCTTGCTCTGTGCTGCATCGGCGCCGATGGCCATTCCATATTCGACCTGTCCGCTGCGCACCATACTATCGACGATCTGCATGCCGGCGGTTCCGGCTTTGCACGCGAATTCCAAGTCGGCGCAATGAGAGAATGGATGAATTTCCAGCGCTGCGGCGACCATGCCGCTCGTAGGTTTCACTGCGTAAGGATGACTCTCTGATCCTACGAAGAGAGCGGATATCTGTGAAGATTCGATCTTTGCGTTAGTTATTGCCTGTCTACCCGCCTCAAAGGCCATCGTGAAGGTATCT
>JBAYNS010000095.1:0-5193 GCA_041678625.1 Candidatus Peribacteraceae bacterium | reverse complement strand
ATCCGCTATTGCGAATGCTGCGCGCTGCTTCCAGCGCCTGTTCGCTGAGCGCGTACGCGCGCGCGCGATCACCGCTCTTCATGGCCAGCTGTTCACTGAAGAGGAGTGAAAAGCTCGCAAAGCCCACGAAAATTGAAAAAATTGTTATGCCAAGCAGCACATCCAAGAGAAGGAATCCCTTGCGCTGATTCCGAGGTTGTGGCCAACGAGAGGTGTCCATCGGCATTGCAATAACCATCCTACCAGTATTTTCCTCCTGACCGCAGCCCATCCGGAGATTGCATATCTTGATAAAAAAAGAGGAGAGCCTGTTGGCCCCCCTCTTTGTGTGTACAACCGCATTACATATCCGCATTTTTGATCATCTTCATAATGGCCACACCGCATCCATACTTCCGTGCTCCTTCTGTAAAGAAGGGGAAGAGGCTGCGCATATTGCGTTGGAGACGTGGATACTGATCAAAGTGATAATCCCGCACTCCTTCCGCAACATCCAGAAGTTGTTCACAACTACACCCCTTGGTATCGCGCAAAGTGTACTGGCCAACCTTTTTCCGCGGGCCTTGCCGGAAAATGTCGCTGGTGGATGAGAGTGCATATCTATCAAAGAGCATGGTTTCCGTTGGCACTGGTTCCGGCATGTATGTATCCGGGCACAAATCTTCTGCAATAGGAACACTGTCGCCATCTTCGTCGTTTTCGCATGCTCCCAATCGATCGCCAATCCGCTCGTGTGCGGGCCACGCGGACTGACCGATAGTAATAGTCTGGGCATTCTTTTTATTCCCGGGAGGGAAGTGGCAAATAGTGATATGTGTATCATCATCGGACGTGTCATCAGTGTCATCTGTATCGTCCGGTGTATCATCGGCTGCATCGTCATCACCGTCATCATCATCGCTTGCCCCTCCACAAATGCCCTGGCTCTGCGGCTTTTCCAGAATGATTTCCACAACGGCATCTTGAAAATCTGATTCGTTATTCATGTCTTGCAATTCCACCAATGCCAACACTCTCCGCGTAGCAATATGTGCCCTGCCGGAACGGACACGATCTCGGAGGAACTTTTGGAGCTGAAGAACATTGACGAACGGCGTTGTGGAAGGCATAGGGTCCCCGTTGCGTAGAATCTTCACACGTAGAGGATCATTGTGAGAACTGGCATTCTTGCGGAAAAGCCAGGCGTAGCGGCCTTCTGCACTCAGAAGAATTTTGCTGCCTGATGGAACATCGGAGAATGTCTGGGTCTCTCCACCGTCAATGTCGCGGAAACCAAAGAGCGACTGCCATGTGGCGCCTCCGTCTACGCTAGCGCTCAGGCGAACCTGTACTTCCGGACCACGGGGTCGATAGTGTGCGTATGAGCCAATCACGTTAAATGTGACATCTGCATCTTCCGAAAGGGTAAGTTCTCCGTTCTCATAGGTGAACGGCACCTCGCAAGGATCCGGAGCTGTTGTATCGTCATCGGCATTATCATCGCTATCCGGAATTCCATCTCCATCAACGTCGTCATTATCAAGATAATCGGGAATGCCATCATTATCGGTATCGTCAGTGCCTTCCTCGGCATCAGGAATGCCATCGTTATCGCTATCCTCGTCTTCTGCGTCGGGAATGCCATCATTATCGGTATCAGCCGTTCCTTCTTCTTCGTCGGTAATGCCATCGCCATCGGTATCAATGGAGCTTTTGTTCCAATGAATGATAATCGCATCATCCTCTACGGTTACCCGTGTCTTGAAAGAGACCTCTGCAGACGTGTGCGTTACTTCGTCTCCTCCGGCTCCGTCATTCACGATGCCATCGAACGGATTTTCGCACGCATTCTGGCCAGTATCATTTTCAACGCTCTCCACGGAAATGCGATCGAAGACAATGCGTGCATCGACAATTTCCTTGGATGTAGCCAGCGAGTGTGATCCGTAAAGCAGAATGCGAACTGCCCCGTCTTGACGTTGCACAGCCAAACCGGGAACGTCTTCAATAATGCTTGAATCAACGATCATCTGATCATCAATCATCAGGGGAATCCACTGTGACTCAGCATAGTGCACTGCCTGACCTCCAACATAGGCTGCTGCTGCTGCATCCCCCTGATTCGTATTTTCTATACGATCGAATTCCACTTTAAAACGAGGATCGTTCGTCCCTGCACAGGTATTAGACCTTTGTGCAAATTGGACGAGAATGACAGCATCCTGGAAATCTGACCCCACGGTGTTGAGCGTGTTGAGTTCCGCCAGAAGTACCACATCGTACTCACCGATATTAATTTTACCGTCAGACCCAAGAATACCCTGCACAAAAGTAGCAAGCGACGCTTGGTTGGCATATGGCACATAATCCGGCGGGGTATCGCCATTGCGCAAAATTTCTATGTGCCCTGAATGGTCATTGGATTGGTATGTTTGATTGAAAAGCCAGCCGTAGCGGCCATTCACACGAATCACGAGTTGTGTTCCAGAGGGTAAGTTTTCTATGAGTTGCTGTTCACCACCATTGATGTCACCACCACCAAAGAGATCGGTCCATGCATTACCTCCATCGGTACTCAGACTGACTTGTACTGGGATGTTTGGTCCATTTTCCCACCATGCGAACGCGGATCCTAAAACTTTGACCGTAGCATCCACTGTTCCTGTTGTCTCAATGGTCCCATCGCTGGCAACACGAAAGCGCTCTTCGCACACCTCAATGTCATTTACATCATCCTGGTAATCCGGAATGCCATCGCCATCAGTATCGCCCGTTCCTTCATCTTCGTCAGAAATCCCGTCGCCGTCGCTGTCATCATCAAGGTAGTCGGGGACACCATCCCCGTCTGTGTCGCCCGTTCCTTCATCTTCGTCAGAAATCCCGTCGCCGTCGCTGTCTTGTGGGACATCGTCGTCATCATCACCTTCGTCGCCGCCAGAAAGCTCATCAAGATTAGGTTGCTGGACACCTGTAGAAGAAAGGATGCCATCAAGATTGACTGTGATCACACGAAAATCTCCATTGAGTGCCTCCAAGACGATTTCCCCTACCTGGCTGGGCACGCCTTCAATGCGCGAAAATACAACCTCTTCTAGTCCGTTTGTATTAATGGTGGCGGGAATGGGATACATCTCATCCATATCCGGATCGCGCAGCACATATGTTTCCCCCTGGAAGAGAACTCCCTGCGCAACCTGAAAGCCCCATGGCACATTGCTCTCTCCTGCCTGCGACCGCATCTGTGCACTGCGCAGTGCCTGAACGACTTGCTCAGTTGCAAGATCCAGATCGTTGCGAATCTGGTAATTGCGATACATCGGGACTGAAATTCCGGCTGTTATGCCGATGACACCAAGTGTCAGCAGCATCTCGACTGCTGTGAAGGCTCTGCGTTTCATGGAAGAGAGGGGAAGGGTTGGTTGAAGCGAAGTTATCCTCCGCTTATACCTCCAACAAGACTATAGATAGGCACTATGATAGCAATAGCAATGATCGCCACTAGGCCTCCAATGATAAGAAGGAGTATCGGCTCCAGAATAATTGGCAAAACCTGTGCGGTCTCGGATGCCTTTTTTTCGTATATGGTAGAGATTTTTATCAAACTCTCTGAGAGTGATCCGGACTGTTCTCCTGTAACAACCAATTGCTGGACAGAGGGGGGAAGAAGTTTCTTGCTTGCTTTGATTTCCTCAAATCCCTTGCCGAGAGAGTCTCCCAGCCGCACCTGCACAAGCAATCGTGCGTAGAACTTTTTGTAGGATAAAACCTGCGTCACATTCACCAGGGATTCCATGGCGTCGACAAATGGAACTCCTGCCTGCAGAAGCCCGCCGAGGATGACGCCAAAGCGTGCAATGGTTGCTTCGGTCGCCAATCGTCCAACGCCGGGGACATGGAAAACAAACCATTCCGCCACAGCCCGGAATCGCGTGAACTTTGCAAGAAGCACCACGAAGATAAATCCCACAATGAAAAGTGGTACATATGTTTTCCCATGGAAACGGAACATATTGCTCACGGCAATAACTGCTCGCGTAGCAAGGGGCAATTCAACATTCAGCGAGAAAAGCACCGTAACCAAGTTTGGTAGAACAAACATTCCCATCCCCACAACAATGACAAACATCATCACCATAACGATGGTCGGGTAAATCATAGCCATCTTCACTTTTTGCTTAAGTTGTCGATCTTTCTCTCTTTGTTCAGAAAGATATTCCATGTTGCGTGCTAAGTTCCCTGCATCCTCTCCGATGCGGACCATCGCCACATCATAAAGCGTGAAGAGGTGCTGATTCTGCATCGCACGCCAGAGCGGAGCGCCGCTTTCAATATCAGAGATCATGCGGGTAATTACTTTGCGCATCGGTCGTGATTTGATTTCTTTTTGGTATACACGCATGGTTTGTAGAAGCGGCAAACCGGCATTGAGCATTGTCGCAGTGCTCTGGATGAACATATTGGCCTGCTTGCCCATGCCAATGTTATTGATGGATCTCAGCGCATTCCCAAAGGTTGGCCCGGATTCCTTTGTCATTTCTCTCGTTGCCTTTTCCATCTCGGCTTCTTCGGCCACTGTGTTATGGGAAAGCCCCTGCTCCTTGTTTTCTTCTGGTTTTTCTTCCTCGATTTTCTTTTTATTCTTCGCTCCACGCAATCGGGAACGTTTTTCTTTTGGGGCTGTTTCTTCTGGAGTTGGCTCTTCATCTTTTTCTTTCTTTTCGTCTGTTTTCTTTTTGTTCTTCTGGTTTTTAACAGGCTTTGCCGATTCCGTAGCTCGTTCATCTGTCCATCCTTCCAACTCTGCAAGCGTGCGCTTTTCCCAGCCCTTGGGTAGCAACTTAGAAGTCCCTGCGGACTTTTTCTTTGCCTGTGACTTTTTTTTACTTTTTACCATGCGTCTTGGAGAAGATCACTTCCGGAGGTGCTGCAACACGCAGAAGCTCTTCGATAGTGGTAAGGCCGGAAACAACTTTGGTAAATCCATCCTCGAACATGAACTTCATACCCTGCTTATGCGCAACCAGATTAATCTCTGTGCTGGACGCACGCCGGATGATCAAATCCTCAATCGCAGGTGTCATCAACAGTAATTCGTAGATGCCAACTCTTCCCCGATATCCCGTATCTCCGCATGCTTCGCATCCTTTCCCGCGGTAGAGAGTGACTGTTTTATTCCCTGTGAAATATTTGCTGGCACCTGCAAAAAGGCTCTTT
>JBAYNS010000094.1:0-5197 GCA_041678625.1 Candidatus Peribacteraceae bacterium | reverse complement strand
CAGGGCTCCGCTTCCTTCTCCTGCCTCCAGAACCACCGTACCGAGCGACAGGCCGGCAATGATGCGGTTGCGCGCAGGAAATGTGTACTTATCCGGTGCGCTATCCAACGGGAATTCCGAGAGGAGTAATCCACCATTCTCCACAATCTGCTCAGCAAGACGTGCATTACTCCGTGGAAAAATCTGCGCCATGCCGTGCCCGAGCACTGCAACCGTACGTCCGGAAAGCGCAATGGTCTGCTGAGCAACGTACGTATCTATACCCAGAGCCAGACCACTCACAGTCACCATGCCCGCAGACACAAATGCCGGAACAAATTCCTCTACAACACGCTTTCCGTAGCTGCTCATATTCCGCGTGCCCACCAGTGCAATGCACGGCTGAGAGAGAATGGTAAGATCCCCGCGATACATCAGGAATACAGGAGGATCTGGAAGAGTGCGTAGAGCCTCTGGATACGACGCATCTTCGATGCTCAGAAGATGAAGATCTCGTTTCTTGAGTTCCTGATCGTATGCGGACGGATCGAATTCCTCCAGACGATTGAGTGTTTTCCAAACCGTTTCTTCACGGCACCCAAGGCTCTTTAGGAGCTCTTCGGACATATGACCCAGTGCTTCATCCAGATTGCCGTAGACGTCTTGCAGAACGTCGTAGCGCTTCTTGGTGAGCACACCGAGCCAGGACCAAACAAGGGTGTTTTCACGCGTCATAGGCGGGCTATCATACCACTCTCTTTTAGAGAGAAAATGCTAATTGATAATGGATAATTGAAATTTTTCCTGCTTAAATAAGCAGGAATCAATGCGTAGTTGATTCTTGGTTGTTCATTATCAATTCCGTCGTATTTCGCCAGCCTCGCTTCCACCTTCGCCCCGCGTACGCGGGGGCTACGGTGGACAAGCAGTGCCACAAATCTGTTCCTTCTATAATACGTCGGTCCTACGCCACCCTAGCTCAGTGGTAGAGCAGCTCACTCGTAATGAGCAGGTCTCGGGTTCAAGTCCCGAGGGTGGCTCCAGAATTTCTTTACAAAGGATCAATTGAAGTATTGTCACTGATAGGTCATGAGCTTGTCGTACTTCGACTGCACTCAGCACGACCCAAATTGCTATTACTAAACTTGCTTGCAGGAGACCCTGAGTCAATCGAATGGGTCGAATGGCCGAGGGTGGCTCCAGTCTTTGTATAAACAGCAGTTAAAACTCTTGCATTAAATCTCTCCTAACGCATCCGGTGCATACATTTTAACAACCGCCTTCTTTGAAAGAGGCGAAAGGTCTTCTACAGAGAAACCAAGCCTCCTGGCAGCCGCAATAATTGCATCAGGATTCGGCCCCTCAATCTCCAGAAATGGAGGAACAACAACATTCTGGCCATTGCATTGCAGTACCTCATCCATCTCGCATCGAACATCATCCAGAACGTACGTGGTGCGACGTGTAACCATCGCATGACTTGGGAGTAAATCTCGGCGCAGGAGCGCCGCTTTATTTATTTCGTATGTATCGCCATTCTGGCCATCAAGAACGGGAAGCGGATGTTCCTGTCGGCATTTAAAACGCGGCACGCCCGCTACCACGACTGAAGGGAGCTTCTCTTTCCTTACCAGTTTTACAATCGCATGTGAGATCCTCCCCGGTGTTATATCGGTCTTCTTACGCAATCGGATACTCGGACGACTGTCCACTGATTGTCCTGCATCGCCAAAGCGTTGCTCTGTTAATTCGAACACGCCCTCAAGCTGTGCACCAAGGCTCCGTAACATCGTTTCCAGCTCCTTAAAATCGATTCCCAGCACTTTGGCTTCGATTTCCAATTCGCCACCGGATTCCTGGCATTGTTCGGCTTTCTGCACGTCTGCCATGGAACAGTGTAATGATGATCCTGTCAATGCACAGCAAGAGAATCTCTCTCTTCAAGGCATTGAAGATATCCTCAAGAACTGCTATACTAATGAGATTTACACAAACACACCCATGTCCATTGAAGCCTGCATCGCCCATGCGATCCATAGTGATCTGGATATCCTCTCGGCACTTCCGGAAGTGCAGCAGCTCCCTGTGGAAGATCTGGAAACATATATCGAACACTACATCCTGGAAATCCAGGAATCCATGCGCCAAGTGATCATTCAGAAAGGTGATCCGTTTATTCGTTCCAAGGACGCTGCCGGCCTCTGTGCTATTTGCCTAGAAGGAGGTATTGATCTTCCTGCTGCAATGCTTTTGAAGATGTGCCAGACCATCACACAGCTCTCTCAGCTGGATGCACGCTTCATTCTGGATACTGAAGACGGCACCAGCCTGTACTACATGAAACTGGAGTTAGCTTAAAAACAGCCAATCCTATTGTTTCCACAAAGAGGGACTATCGTTTGGAGAACTGCGGTGCGCGACGGGCACGCTTGAGACCCGGCTTTTTGCGTTCTTTGATGCGTGCATCACGACGCAGGAACCCTTCACGCTTCAGAAGGGAGCGCAGTTCCGGATCAAAGAGCACCAGCGTACGGCTAACACCATGACGTATGGCATCGGACTGCGCTGCTTTGCCCCCTCCCTGCACCAGCACATCAATATCAAAGTCTTTTTGCTTCTCTGCTAAGCGCAATGGAGCAACGGCGTTCTCTATCTGTACACCAGACAAATATTTCTTGATTGGCATACCGTTGACAGTTGCTTCGCCATTGCCCTGCTCAAAGAGCTTTACGCGTGCAATGGCTGTTTTGCGCTTTCCTACGCTGTAGAAGTACTGCCGTTTGGTTGTTTCTGAAGTCATACGGAAAAGTTTAAGTGAAGGAGAGAGGAGTCGGCTTCTGTGCTTCATGCGGATGCTCGGCACCCGGAACCACATGGAGGCGTTTCAGCATCTCTATACGCAAACGGTTCTTTGGGAGCATTCCCTTTACTGCCCGCTCCAAAACAGAACAAGGATTCTTCTCCATCATCTTCCCCAATGTTGTTGTCTTTAAATGCCCCAGATAACCCGTGTGCTTGTAATAGACCTTACGATACAACTGTGTTGATTGCAGTTTGATTTTTTCGGCGTTGATGACAATGACGTGATCACCGCACATCTGGTGGGGAGAGAAACTCGGTCGGTGTTTGCCGCGCAACACGGTTGCAATATCGGCAGACAGACGCCCTGGAGACTGCCCTTCTGCATCCACAATGTGCCATTCAGGTGCCGCTGGTGGAATCGTTGAGGTTTTCATTATTTCTTTGGAGAGGAAGCAGTCTTTTTCTTAGCGACAACCTTTTTGCTTGATAGAGCTTTTGGTGCTTTTACCTTCTTCTTTGGTGCAGCAGAAGCACCGGATGTCTCTGCTGTTGGCACGGCATGCCCTTCGAGCAACGTTAAATCCACAATCCGCGCCCCATCGCCTTTCCGCGCCCCAGCGGGGACAATACGGGTTAAACCGGAAGGACGATCCCGATAGCGCTCTTTGAGAACTTCCATAATTTTGCGGCTGGCGTTTTTGTCCGTTACCACCTTGTTGATAGCACGAATTGCAACATGCGGCTGACGGGTTTTTGCAATATGAACCAGATGATCGATTACCGGCTGCGCCACATCTGCACGCTTTTTCGTGGTGCGTACCGACTCGTAGAGGAGGAGTGACGTAACAAGATTACGCTGGATCATCCTCGCGTGAGCGGGTTTCTGCTTGAGCCGGAGGCGGGACTGTCGATGTCGCATCGTGAAAGCAAATTTTAAAGAGAATACTCAAAAGGTCAACTATCCTTCCAGAGAATCATCCGCAAGCGCCAGACCGCGTTCTGCAAGAGTTTTGCGTACTTCGTCGAGCGCCTTTGCACCAAAACCACGGAAATTGCTCAGGGATGCCTCTGTGCACCGTGTCAACTGTTCGATACTTCCAACACCAGCATTGATAAGCGCATTGAGTGTCCTAGGAGAAAAGTTGAGAATTTCGATGGGCGTGTAGCTCTCCTTTACCGGCATGGAGTCTTCGTCCTGCACCTGTTGAGCATTTGCACGGCTGAAATCCGCAATGAATTCGCTTTCAACGATCTTATCGGCACTTCCGAAGTACTCAAAGTAGCTCTTAAGGAGCTGAGAGGCGAATTGTACTGCTTCTTCCGCAGTGAGCGATCCTGTGGTCTTTACATCGAGTATGAGCTGATCCAGGTTCGTGCGCTGACCCACGCGAGCAGATTCTACAGCGAATTGCACTTTCTCTACCGGGCTGAAAATGGCATCAATGTGGATGAGCCCAGGCTCATTCTGTTTCTTATTGCGTTCAGAAGCTGGCGCGTATCCCACACCCTTCTCCACAGTAATACTCATTTCGATTTCTCCGCCCTTTTCCAGTGTGACAATCGGCAGTTCCGGGTCTAGGACCTCGATATCCGATGATACCTTCAGATCCTTAGCCCGCAGTGTTTTAGGACCCTTGGCAGAGAGAGTAACGATTTCTGGATCCTTATTAAACTTGCGCAATTTGAGCTGCTTCAAGTTCAGGCAAATATCAACGACGGATTCTTTAACACCTTTTACCGTTGTGTATTCATGTTGTACTCCATTAATACGCACGGCTGTTACCGCAGCGCCTGGCAAGCTGGAAAGCAGGACGCGTCGCGTTGCATTGCCCAGCGTGACCCCAAATCCCGGTGGGAGAGGTGCAATGGTAAAAACAGCATGTGTGTCATCCCCCTTTGTCACCTGTGTGGTGCTGAAGATGGGTAGACCGATTTCTTCCTGGATGATATGCATGAGCGAAATGGGAAGGAAGCATGTGGAGGAAAGCCTCCACGGGCTTAATTGCGAGAATAGAACTCAATAACCTGGCGCATGTCGACAGCCTGTTCAGCAGATTCAGGATCTGGGAGAGAAACAACTTCTATCCGCATTGCATTACTATCAACTTTCATCCATGCAGGTGGCATGTATTTCTCATGCGCTTCAACGATCGGACCAAAGACCAATGATCCTTTACTACGCTCACGGAGTACAACGACATCTCCTGGACGAAGACGATAGGATGGCACTGTTACACGGCGACCATTGACCATAAAGTGTCCGTGACTGGTGAACTGCCGTGATTGCATACGTGTAAGGGCAAATCCGGCACGGTACAGCGCATTGTCCAGCCTCTGCTCCAGAAGCTGCTTAAAGACGTCGCCTGTTTGCGCTGATGCAGCTGTTGCCTCTGCATAGAGGCGTTTAAACTGTCGT
>JBAYNS010000093.1:0-5239 GCA_041678625.1 Candidatus Peribacteraceae bacterium | reverse complement strand
GGGGCATCTTTACCTCCGCTTGTTTTGCCTTTTGCCTTCTTTCGTATCTCTTCAAACTTGGCACTCAGCGCATACATGTACTCCAAAATTGCAGCGAGCATGGCAGCAAGACCACCAAGGACATTGCCGGATTTCATAAGCCGCGATGCCTCTTTTGCTTTATAGGAAACTCTATCAGTAGGATTTAGGTCTTCTACATTTTGCTCAATCTGGTCCGCTGCCGTCTGAATTTCTGCCTCTTTTTCCCCCTTTGTTTTTTCCAGATTTGTAATGTGTGCTGCAACCTTTCCTTTTGCACCGCCAACTGTCTCATTGTCGGCGATCTCAACCCCTGCCCGACGGAGATGCGCTGTCTCCGCAGGCTTTAATGCCGCTGTCTCATCTACACCATCTTTGGACAATCTCCCCTGCAAATTTTTAACAGCATCAATCTGCTTCTGAAGTTCCTGCACATCTTTTGCCGCTTGCTGCTGGCGCTCTTGCGCCTTGCGAACCATCTCTTTTACATCCGTTGCCTTCTCCTTTTTTTCTACAGGAGCTGCTGTTGGTTTTGGTTTTTCGGGTGTAGACGGATCTGCCATGAAACACAAGCGTCGTTCACGCTCCGTAATCACTGTATTTACAAATGTGTATTTCTCCATGAGGTTTAAGAGGTAGAAATGGAATTTTCCAGATTGCTGAGTGTGTTGGCTTCTTCTGTACGATCTTGGTTTTCCATGGATTTGAGTGCCGTGCGCTTGTAATTTTCCACAGCGGCAGTGAGCTCCTGTATGTATTCCTGATATTGACGGTCATATTCCTCAAATGCTTTTTGATACCGCTGCATGCGTTCTTCTTTCTGCTCCGGTGTATCGTGCGCACTTTGCTCCTCCAGCATTGGGAGGTTTGCTGTGAGAAGTTCCGGCTCAATTTTCCCCATCAGTCCATCATAAATTTCCTGCCCAGAGGGAATTCTGGGGGGCTGTGGATTATTTTTGATGAGCGGCTTTGTCATGAGGTTAGAGAGGAGTGAGCTAAGGGGGGGGGAATTGAAATGGAAAAGATATATTAAGCCTCTTTTTGCTTTGGCGATGCAGAATCCTTCTCCTGAGCAAAGCGTTGATGCATACGTTCTTCTGTTGCCTTTTCATCAACAGTCATGCGCCCATTCCTCCAGTCGTAACGCTGAACGGTGTCTCCTTTTGTGTGTATAAAGGAGAACTCGCCACCTGAAGAAACTTGTAAGGCATAATCTCCGTCATTACTCTGATACGCTCCGCCTTCAAGGTACGCATTAAAAGCATGGTTATAGTTTTCACGCATATTATCGCTTGCCCTTGCAAGACTGATACCAACAATTTTAGAGGGGTCAATCCATCCTGTTTGCTCTCCACCCCATGCTTGCACTTCTCCTGCTTGTGAACGCAGGAAAATGTGGCCGTCTGGTGTCTTCTTCATAGCCCTACCCGTTGAATCGGTATGCCACTCGTGGTTATCTGTGCTGTTAGGATCCAAAAGTTCGTCAAGGATCTGATCAAAAGACGGTTTTTTTGATTCTACGGTTTTCTCTGATGGTTCCGCTGCTTTGGGGGTCTCACCCTCGTCTTTTTTGACTGTCTTCTCAGAGGCTTTCTTGGGGGTAGTTGTTTTCTCTTTTGCAGTAGAAGCTGGTACTTCCTCACCAAAGACCTCTGCCACAATTTTATCAACTTGCTTTTGTTCCTCTCCATCAGCTGAAGCCACTTTTTGGACAATATTATCAAGTGTCTTAAGAAGACCTTCGTCTGTGGTGCCCTCTATGTGCACACCAAGTTGACTTGCCAGCTGAACGATAACATTGCGATCGTCGTCATTACACACAAGTCCTGTGCTCTTATCCACAGACAACCTATCCATTAGTTCAAAGAGCGGCATGAGTGCCGGGCGATTATTGCTCTCTAAAAGAGTTCTGATTTTTTCCATTTGTTCTGGGCTTATAGGGGATTCCGCCGGAGTAGCTTTTGGTTGCAACTTCGCAAGCTCGCCTTCCCACTTGGCTATCGCAGTATCCAGAGTGCTACGCTCTCCTTCAAGAGCGGTAATCTGCGCTGTGAGCGCTTCGCGTTGCATCTCCGCTCCGGGGCTTTTATCTTCTTCTGAAGGAAGCTTGTTTTTGAGCTCTGTAAGAGACGTGTCTATTTGTGCACGGCGTGCATTCATATCAGTGAGACCTTTGGTAATTTGCTCAATGTTTTTCTTCGTCTCTTCTGATTGTTCTTCTGGATTTTTACCGGAAGCGGCTTCTGGTTTTTCTGTTTTATTAGCCTCCTGGAGGGCTATGCGCAGTGCCAGAACAGTAATGCGTAATGCAGCACCAAAGCGTTCTGCCGTCGTACTCTCTTTGTTGGTAAGAATCTCCGTCTGCGCTTTGAGTTCCACTGTCAGGTCTGCCGGCTTTTCTTCTGCAGCCTCTGGTGTAGATTGAGATGGAGTTGCTTCCTCTTCCGCACCGGAAGGTGGAATAGTAGTAGCTCTAAGCTCTTCTGTGTTTGTTCCCGGCTCGGCAACAGGACCCAGTTTGAACTCCCCATTCTCACATGTGAGATTCCACTGCCCGGTAGGGTTATCAGGGCTTTCTGCCCCATCAATTGTGACAGGGAAAACGTCTCTAATAAAATCGCTGTTCCCGTCGATAAGTTTGGAAACTTGTGCAGCCAAATCACTGTTCTCCTGAAGCTTATATTGCGCCGGTGTCACATCTCCAAGCTCCAAAAGCCCACGGACTTCGGCTATCAGCTGTTCCGCACGAGAAGATATTTCTCCTTCATCCATTTTTGGTGCTTCCTCCGTTGTGTCTTGTGGAGCGGAGGCTGCTGCCTCGACTGGGGCCGCTGGAGTTTGTGCAGGCTGCTGCTCCTCCTCAGCCCCAAATGCATCATCGGGAGCCGGTGGAGTTTTTAGCCCCTCCCATTCTGGTCCAACATACCCATGCTCCTCTAGGCCTGTAATCGTAACAACGATGGTCTGCTCATCTGTCCATTCGGCAGCAAGACCGTGTTGCAGCTGATCCGCAACTTCCTGCAATCTGGGGAATCGCGCCTGCTGCGCTGGGGTTGCATCAGGATTTAGCGTAATCTGCATCGTCCCGTTTCCCTGAGGCTCAATTGTCACATTATAGTTGCCGCATTCTTTGCTATTCGCTTTCTCCTGAATGTTTTCTGCCCACTCTTTAAGTTTTTCTGGACTTACTTTTGTTTTCTCTGTTGTATCTGTGGATGATGTAGATTGCTCCTGGGTCAGTGTCGCTTCTGTAGAAACATCGGACGAAGCCACATCTTCTCGCCCCTTTAAATCAGGTTGTGATCCTGCTTCTTCATCAAGAATCTGACCTGTTATTTCGGTAGAAGTGAACTCTGTTCCCCCTTCTTGTTCCCTCCGCGCAAGGATCTCTTTATCTTGAATGTCCTGCTGATGCATAACATCAGCAACATCACTTCCAAATGCCCGCAAAGATTGTCCCGTCGGCTCTTGTCTCTGTTCAACATTTTGCTGTGACGCATTTTGGAGCTCTTCTGGTGACTGCACCGGCAGAAGATCCGTATATTTAAAATCTGGTGGAAGAGTGTCGTTTACTTCAGTCGGCTCCAATACGTCGTTATTCAAATCTGGCTCTGGTGCTTCCGCCCCAAAGAAGAGAAGTCTGCGTTCTTTCATCGCTCCGTATTTTCCTGTTGTGTTGTGTGTATGGTGGATATACATCGTAAAAAGGGTTAAAGGGAAGCCATGGCAGATTCCAACGAAGAGAGGTCTTGTTCCTCCGCCGTTCTGGACTTTTGCTCCATGCTTGTGAGTGCAGTTCTCTTAAACGAGCGAACCTGGTCACCCAGAGCCGCAAGATATTTCTCCACCTCTTTGTCATAGCGCTCAAAAGCTTTTACATAGCGCTGCTTGCGCGCAATAAATGCCTCTGGGGTATCCGCTGCACTCTTCTCTTTAATATGATTGAGTTCCCCGGAAACAAGTTCGGGTTCAATTTGGCTCATCAGTGAATCGTAGAGCTCCTGTTGAGTGGGGATTTTGGGCGGAGTAAGCGCCTTATTTTTTGGCATAGATTTGTATGGATGTTCAACAAATATTATAGCGGAAAACACCATTTCTCACAATGTTCGCCTATTCCTTCTTCTTTGGCTTCTTCTCCGGTTTCTTACGCTGTAAGTGCTCTACCTGATGAGTGAGGGTGGGCAGGAGCTCCTGTGGTTTCTCTTTACCAAGAAGAAGGCTTGTTGCAATGCGCAATGTGGAGCCGCTCACGCGCCAGTGATGATTGACGGCAAGGAGTTGCATAATCTCCTTTGCGGTAACGCGCGCGCTCAGCGCGAGAACAATTTCCGTATCTCCTTTTTGGCTTCCGGATTCTTCTTTTACGCGGACTACTCCGCTTCTGCGGCAAGCGATCTTCAAACGTAGTACTTCGAAGAGATTCTGGACTGGTTGCGGAGGCGGACCGTATTCATCCAGCAGATCTTCTTCGAACTCCTTGAGAATTGCTTCATCCTCGCTGCCGGCGAGTTTCTGGTACACAGAAATCTTCTCCTGTTCATCGGGGATGTAGAAGGTGGGAATCATCGCTTCTACAGGCAGCAAAATCTCTACATTGATCTCTTCCTCCACTTGCTCCTTGGAACCCGCCTTGAGCTCTTCCATGGCCGCCTTGAGCATCCTCAGATAGTGGCTCACACCGACGGTTTGCATGGTGCCGGATTGGCTGGCTCCCAAAATTTCTCCGGCTCCGCGGATTTCCAGGTCGCGCATGGCCACCTGGAAGCCGCTTCCCAGTTCGCACGCTTCCACAATGGCTCGCAATCGTTTGCGTGCATCGTCTTTGAGCTTCTGCCCGTGATAGAGGAAGTACGCATATGCCTGCAGCTTGCTGCGTCCTACTCGGCCGCGCAGCTGGTAGAGCTGCGCAAGGCCGAAGTTTTCCGCGCCATTTACAATGAGTGTATTGGCGCGGGGGAGGTCGATACCGTTTTCCACAATCGTCGAGCTCACCAGAACGTCATACTCGCCATCTTTGAACGCAACAATGCGCTTCTCCAAATCTTCCGGCTTCAGCTGCCCGTGACCAACGATGAATGTTGCTTCTTGTACAAGCTCGCGCAGTTTGTCGGCAAAGGCATCGATAGTTTCCACGCGGTTATGGAGGACAAACACCTGCCCTTTACGTCCGACTTCTTCCAGAATCGCCTGCCGGACGAGCGTATCGGAATACTTTCGAACT
>JBAYNS010000092.1:0-5262 GCA_041678625.1 Candidatus Peribacteraceae bacterium | reverse complement strand
CTCCGGTTCCGTGCTGTTGTGGTAATGGGGGACAAAAAGGGCAAGGTGGGGCTGGGCACAGGAAAAGCAACAGAAGTACAAACAGCTGTTCGCAAAGCTTCTGCCGATGCCAAGCGCCACATGATCCGTATTCCCATCAAAGCAGGGACGATCCCGCACGAAGTGGATACCAAGTTCAAAGCTGCGCGCATTCGTCTTCTTCCGGCACCGGAAGGTACGGGGATCATCGCCGGAGGTGCGCTACGCGTTGTATTGGAGCAGGCAGGCGTACGCAACGTCTTTTCTAAGCGCTATGGAACAACCAATAAGCTCGTGAATGCACAGGCTGTCATGGAGGCACTGGGGAGCTTCCGCTGCGCTCCTCCTCCAGAAGAGGAGAAGAAGACGCAAAAGAAAGAAATCAAAGTTCAAGTAGCAACGGAAGCATCTCAGGATGCAGATGCTCTTGAACAGGAGCGCAAGCAGGAGGTAAAAGAAATTTCAAAGAAAGATGCGGAGAATGCACCTGTTCTGGATCTGTAGCACACCTTTAACGATTTGCTCAACTTTACACCGAGAACTGTCGCAAGAGCTTTGGCAAGAGCAAAACTTTTCCAATTGACCATACTGTAAGGGATTTAGCGGGACACTATTGATATAAGATCGATATTCTTGTTCTTAGAACATCCTGTATATGAAAATATAGCGTTTCACTTCATTTTTTTTGGATCGACTCGACTAATTGCTCAAATGATTCTTGGGATGGCAATCCATCGAGAAAACGCTTGAGATCTGCAAGGATAATTTCCTTGTGTTGCACATCTTCCCACTTCTCAAGGTACGCGAATTGATCTGTGTTTCTTTCCAACGACGTACAGATATCCAAAAAATTCTTGAGCCGTTCAGGGAAAACATACCCATCGAGCATCTCTTTCATGAAAGATTGGCCGGTATGAAAAGGGGAAAACAGGGTACAAAAGGCATCGGCTTCCTCCCAGTGCAGTACATCGGGGGAATCAAGCTGCAGCCATGCGAGTACCTGTCGAATATCATCACTATTCTTCGGATTACCGAAGAGAAACCGGAAGTGAGAGAGAAGGTGTTCCTTTAGCTCTTGAAGAGTTTGAGGGTCATCTTTTGGCCAGTGAGGGTGAGGGCGGACTTCCATCAGAAAGACCCTCCCACAATATCGCAATTGCAGGAGGGTCGCCATTCCATCGGCATTGGTCAATCGGTGTGGTACTCCTTTCTGGCTCCGCAGTGTGGACAGATGATTGTCGTCGTGTGACCACCTGTCCTCAAATCCTTGACGTTGATGGAGAAAGCTCCTCCACAATCGTTACATCGCCCGGTGAAAATATGTAGATTCCCGGGGATGTATACACTGTGCCGCTTGTAATCTGCATTTGGCACAGAGCTGTGACGCGTACCATCGCCACCCATGGTTCACCCTACCTTTCCACAGAGAACCCCTTTGATGTCACACACGCCGCTGGTTCTCAGGAGCGGCATATATGCCACCTCATGGTGGGTTTGGAGCGTGCCCAACGTAGGCATGGGAATGCTGAAGTGTTCACAGCTGAGAACGGTCGTGTGATACTCGCCGCTCTCGCCACAGAGATCGAATGTGCTAGTCTCGTTCAGTCGCAAAAGATAACCGATCTCCTGCAATCCAAGACTCCGCCACAGGAGATCTACTGGAAGGATGCCCGTATGCACACCCGTAATTTGCGCGTTGAGACTACGGTCCAGTACCTTCTGTAACACTTCTTTTCTGGAGAATTTCCCCATAGGACAGAACAGTTGTGTTTTTGCTTGCATACAGAGAACGTTCAACCAGTACTGTTCGAACTTCTCTCCGTCGTTCCGAATGAGGTCACCCGTGATAACCAAATGGATTCCGTACTCACGCTTCATCTGACAGATAGCGTGTGCGTAGGATGCCAGGTAGGGTTCACGGATAACATGCAAGATGTGCCGGATTCCTAATTGTCTCGCCTGTTCCTTCATGATGCTCATCGGATGACATAGGAATTCCGTGTTTTCTCCAATGAATGTCACGAGGTAATCAACGGACATACCTTCGGCCAAGGACGCAAGAAGTGCGAGTACGCAATCCTTGCCTCCGCTCCAATACACTGCGGTGGACATAGCAGTACTCCTCTGATGACCAATAGTGATGGGAAAGATCATTCTACCGTTAACATTGCGGCAGAAAATTACAATGCCTCATGTGACTGATACGGCAACAGCCTACAAAATAAAAAACTTTTAGAGAGGCAATATTTTCCGCTTACAGAAGCCATCTCAAATGTTCTACCTCGGTGTGGAACGACTCTCCATAGTCTTGTGATGCAAGTGTACGGGGGGTGAGAATTGAGAATCAAGCGCCGATACCTTCTGAGGCAGCTTCCTGATACTTGCACCCTTCGACCCCTCGGCCCTACTCAGTGCAGGCAAGCTCAGGGTGCGCCAATACTCTCGATAACTACCATTCAGATAAAACTTCCTTTGCCGCAGATCGGTAGGCGCACCACTCACAGTCTTTATTCGGCTTCGGAGTCTTCTTCCCCATAAGACACTTGTGTGCGTCTACTATTGCCTCCTCAACCCAACTGCGATCACCTTTGTGAGAGATGATCTGTTCATCGAAGACAAGTTTTCCATCAAATTCTGCTTGTCCGGTATCCGCGTTCACCCGCCTTCGTCCCGCGTATGCGGGACTACGGACGGGTTACGCCCTGCGAGGCACGAAGTGAGTGAAAAGAAACCGCCTGCGTGAGCTGGCGGAGCTTCACAGAGACTCAGTACTCGATACGAGAGATTTTGAATACAGGATAGCAACAAAATGCTTTTCTAAAGCCAAAAGAGAATATTCCAACAATGTTGCTATACTCTTCATATCATGAAGCGCGTCCTCCTCATTCTGGCACAGCAGAACTACCACGATGTTGAATACGCCGGAACGCGTAAGGGGTTGGAGGGAGCCCAGTGTTCAATTGTCGTTGGGAGTACATCGGCCACTCTTTGTCATGGAAAGCTCGGCGGATCCGAGCAGGCAACCATCGCCCTGAAAGATGTCGATATTATGCAGTTCGACTGCATCGCATTCATCGGCGGCAGCGGAGCTCGTGAGTATATTGAAAACTCCGATGCTCTGCGCATTGCTCATGAAGCAGTGCGTGTAAGTAAGCCCCTCGGTGCCATTTGCATTGCTCCTCTTATTCTTGCTAAAGCCCGCGTACTCGATGGGCGACGGGCAACTGTGTGGAATGGCAATGGTGAACCACAGAAGGAGCTCGAGAAAAACGGAGCTCAATACACAGGGGATTCGGTCACCGTTGATGGCATGATTGTCACTGCCAATGGATCCGATGCAGCGGAGGAGTTCGGCAGAACGTTGGCGTCACTTTTGGTCTAAGACGACGCGCCCGAAATCCTGTACCCATACCGCTCCAAAGATTCCTACACCCATTTCCTCAAATTGCGGATGGAGGATGTTGCTGCGATGTCCCGGGGAATTCATCCAGTCTTGCATTACCTGTTGCGGAGTGAGCTGTCCTTTAGCGATATTTTCCCCTACGGCAAAGTGCGGCGTGCAGCCGCAGACTTCTGTCTGCGCAACGATGCGTTGCGGGGTTGTTTCTGTCCGGCTTTGTTCAATGAGTGCACGGACATTAAATATCGATCGGCATCCGCATGCAGACTGGTCCACCGTAAGGTAATTGCTTGCGCGGATGCGATCGACGTAATCCAAACCATCCGGTGTGACGTGTGAGAAATATTTGCGTTGGGTCATATCCTGCGCATGATTCTGAGCAGAGAGCTCCAGTAATCGATTCCTCACCAGTGCTGGAAGAGACATTTTGGCGCGTTCAGCATTGACCAACGCCAGAATATCCTGACGCGTTTCCTCCGGGTGCAGACTGTGTTTTCGGAAGATGTTCAGGAGCGCGCGCTTTACAAGATTCGGTGTGGAAGGTGTTCCGGTGATGTGATTCTGGTCGGGTGAAAAAGAGAACGTTCTCGGTTGCAGAAAAGGTTCAGCTTCAAAGAGTTTTTTCAGTGCTACCAGAGCATCATCTTCCGTCATGCGCAGCAGAGGATGAAGTTCGCCGGAATCCTGCGTGTCCGAAAAAAGCTGGTATATCTGTGCAATACCGACAAAAGGTGCATACCAGGCATCGTCAGAAACATCGGAAAACTTCTGAGGTAATTCACGCTCTAAACCAAAGGCAATAGTCATCATTTTCAGGAATTCCGCTCGGGAAATGGATCGATGCGGAAAGAGGAGACCACTCTCTGGTTCAGGATCCAGCATGGTGAGTTGTGTGGCATAGAGAATGCTCTGTGTGTACCACTGGTCGGGGATCACATCGGGATACACTGAAGAATCAGTGATAGGTGGTAGGACTTCCCTGCTGGCACGCAATAAGAGGTCGGCTGCCTGTGCACGTGTAAGAAATACCGTAACAGGCGCTGTTGCCTGCGCACTCTGGGCAAGAGTGACGATGCAAATGACAATGGTCAAAAAGCGCAGCATTTTCTTTATTCTACGTTACCTGCGGCGAAAAAAAATGTCCAAGAACCTCTTGAGCGCACATGGTCGAATCCCTATGATGCATGCGCTATCCTCCTCACTCAGGAGGTTTGCTTCCATGCATATGCTCCATACACTCTCGCCAGCACCGGGGTCACGTTCCAAGCGCATACGTCGAGGACGTGGCAGCAGCGCAGGTCGCGGCACAACAGCCGGTCGTGGTACAAAAGGGCAGGGATCCCGTGCAGGTTCCGGTCGCAAGCCCGGTTTTGAAGGAGGGCAAACTCCGCTCATGATGCGCCAGCCAAAACTTGGCGGTTTCCGCAACCCTAAGCGTATCGAATACGAAGTAGTCAACCTTGCTGATATAGAGAAGTTGTCTGCAGGTACCTACAGTGTTACTGATTTTCGTTCTAGCAGAATGGTGGGCAACAAGAAACCTGTAAAACTTTTGGGGCGTGGTTCTGTCACCAAGAAGTATGCGCTTACAGTGCATGCAGCATCCAAGAGTGCATGTGCCGCAGTAGAGAAGGCAGGAGGCTCTATAACCATCGTCAAATGAGCACATGGCACATGGCACATGGCAAGCAATGCAGTAGCAGGCCTACATCCATTTTTCATTTTTCTTCCCGTTGACCCTTCCGTAGGAACACACGACAATACTTCACATGTTTACATACTTAAGACAGCTCTGGCACTCCGAGGAATTACGCAAGCGGATTCTGGTGACACTCGGACTGCTT
>JBAYNS010000091.1:0-5342 GCA_041678625.1 Candidatus Peribacteraceae bacterium | reverse complement strand
ATGCTGGATAACCCAATCTGAGCTGCGGCACAATCCACATTATCGGATTGCACTTGGTTATTTGGTTGTCGTTCTACCCTGGCAGCTTTCGTGAGAGCACGGCGTACTCCACACACCCACTCCTCTATCCGCCTTGTAGCACCCAGCGATTCAGGATCATGCGCAAACCTATCAGTTTTTTTATCGTGTTCTGGTGATTTGCTCATAGGGGTGGAAAACTACTCCTCGGAAAATGAAAGTCAAGAGATCTTGGCATTCGCCAAAAGTACAGAGAAACCACAGCAAAAGAATATATATCAATTCAACACGCATCTGCTTCGTAATTACTGCACAGGTCCGCTTTCCTGTTGTGAATCCGATAAACCTGCTGCAGCCAGCGGGTCTTCTTGCAATACTCTATTTATTGCCCGATCAATATGTTCGCAACTGATTGTCTGAGAACCTTCGTCTCTGGCAATTATCCTAGCGCGATCTCTTATCGTTGCATCTAAGCGCCATATAGCTTTTTCAATAACATCTTTATAAACATTTCCGGGCATTACCATTCCCTCTGCTACAGCGGTTTCTCTTTTGTTGAATCTTACCGCGCCATCACCCAAATGAACCGATTGATAAATGGGGCTTTTAGGATCCGTGAGTAGCTGCCTAACACATCGGCTTGCCTGATCATGTGTCACTGATGTATTACCCTCTTGCTTGGCCAGATTCATTGCCGCAGCAATTGCTGGTGTACGAAGACACGTATACAAAACTGCCGTTAAATGCCGATAAGTTACTGAAGGAAAGTCTATGAGCGTCAGTGATTTTTCACCGAGAAATGGGGTCAGTACTTCTGCAACTTTTCTGGTATCGAAGAGAATCTGCCACGCTGCTTTCTGCAAATCTTCAGTCTCCACAGAAACTGGCATATCATGATATCCTTCATTAAATACAAATTTCCCTAGTCTGGTGTTTTTCTCAGCAAGATCTCTGATAGCTTGGCTCATTGCTGCTATACACTCGTCCTCAAACCTCTGGAGTGCATCTGGGTCAAATTCCACTGTTCTCTCATTTGATTTACAATCTGTAGACATAGGGGAGCAAGGCTACCACTCCTGCTCTCTTTGTAAAGAGATCCTTGCGTACCGCATACCACACACATGAAAAGGCAAACAGAGATCGCAGTAAGGAGATTTACCTCATTATTTCCAATTGATAATTGATAATGGAGTGCTATGGAGAAGAATAATCCACTGAAGATCAAGAGCTATCAGTTCGCATTGCATACACTTGGTATCTATAAAACTCTTGTAGCTCAGAAGGAATTTATATTGAGCAGACAACTCATACGTTCCGCAACAAGTATTGGTGCAAATATTGAAGAAGCATTGCAAGGTCAATCGAAGAGAGATTTTCTCTCGAAATTATCAATCTCATTAAAAGAGGCGAACGAAGCTCATTACTGGCTTCGATTATTAAAAGATGGCGGATTCTTACAAAAGGACAAGGCTGACGATGCAATACTGAAAGTGGTGGAAATCATTAAATTACTCACTGCCATTATCAAGACCACCAAGAAAAATCTACGCGGTGTTTAATGCGGCACTCGTTATTGAAATGATTGTCAATTATCAATTATGCATTTTCAATTCACACTAGTGCCATGATCGTCCTGAAGAACGTCAGCAAAGCATTCGGTTCCAAGAAAGTGCTTACGCAGGTTTCTTTTCAGGTGAATCCAAAGGAATTCGTCTGCATTACCGGACCAAGCGGCGCGGGAAAATCCACGCTCATTCATCTGCTCGCCGGAGCCGAGCAGGCCAGCAGCGGATCCATTGAAGTAGATGGCGTGGATCTGCGCGCTATTCCTCCTATGGCTCTGCGTCTCTTTCGCCGAAGGGTGGGCATCGTCTTTCAGGATTACAAACTGCTCCCCCACTTCACCGTGCGGGAGAATGTTGCTTTCCCGTTGGAAGTCTGCGGAGAGGCCGATGCGGCAATCGCCCGGCGCGTAGATGAGCTTCTGAAAGAGATGCACCTGAAGAAAATTGCCAATGCACTGCCGGAAGAAATTTCCGGCGGCGAACAGGCGCGCACGGCAATTGCCCGCGCTATCGTCCATAAACCCATGGTGCTCCTGGCTGACGAGCCCACCGGCAATCTGGACCCCGACCAATCCGAGCAGGTTCTGAAAATTTTCCGCAGTATCCACCGTGCAGGTACTACGGTTGTATTGGCTACACACGACACTGCGCTCGTTGATATCCTGCATACACGCGTTATCCGACTGGAGGATGGTAAAATCACCCGCGACAGTGCCGGCGGGTACCACACACCAAAGAGTGCGGCGCACCAGATTCTTCAAGAGACTTCTGAAGAATCACCAAAGAATGTGCCCAAAAAACGCTCCTCCAAAAACGTACGCATCACGGCAATCAGCTCATAGTTTCTTGAATCGGCTCTTTCGGTAGCGGAACCTGCTGTACTACTTTCTCCTTTGGGGCACGTGGTTTTACCGGATAAAACCGAATGAGTGCGACGCACATCACCAAGAAATATACCATCTCTGGGATCAGAAGACTTGGTGCAATGTCCCCTTGCACAATCAGAATTAAATCGACAACGAAGCGGGCAAAGTGGTAGATGATCAGAATCATTACGATGCTCGCGTACTTCACAGGACGCAGAAGCACCAGGAGCATACCGATACCAACTGTGACGAGTAGGGCGCCGCTTACCATAGAGAGATACCGGTGCATCGCATCGAATGCATCCACCTCGTACATGGCAAGGAACATAGGCGGCGTAAAGAGCATCACGTACGCAAAGTACAGTGTAATCGCGAGTGCAACGATCAAAGTGGTGCGCAGAGCAAGGAAAGGTGAAGTCATGCGCATTGGAGGATACCGCTCTTTGAGAGGAAGAGCCACTCTGAAACTCATGTGGTATACTCGCTACATGACCACCTACGATGACGCCGGCGTTAACATCGCCAAAGGAGATGAGGCATCCTCCAGCGCTTATGCACACGCCGTAGCAACTTTCCCCTCACGCAAAGGCATGATCGGCGAACCGGTTTTTGAGGAAGGAGGATATGCAGGATTTCTGGATATGGGAACGCACTATCTGGTGCAAAGCGATGATTCCACCGGAACGAAGATTGATCTGGCATTCGCCATGCAGAAATTCGATACTTTGGGGTACGACCTGGTAGCCATGGTCGCGGATGATGCGGTCTGCACCGGTGCAGAATCCATCAGCATCTCCAATACGCTGGATATGCCACGCATTGATCCAGAAGTAGTTGAAGATCTGATGCGAGGACTTTCCCGCGCATGCAGCGAACAACACATTGTGATCCCTGCAGGGGAAATTGCCGAAGTCCCCGGCGCGGTTACTCACGGCGTCTGGAGCGCCACAGTTGTCGGCATTGTGGAAAAGAACAAAGTGCTGCAGCCGGAACGTATCGAACCGGGAGACGTGATCATTGCCCTCAGGAGTGCCGTGGCACGCAGCAATGGATTTTCCCTTATCCGCAAGATTCTCACAGATTCGCTGGGCGACCAGTGGTTCACGCAACGCTGGAAGGATTCCCAAACATGGGGAGAAATCATGCTCACCCCCAGTGTCATCTACTCCGCAGCACTTCTAACACTCCTGGGGCGTTACGATCACGACCGGACCGTACACGTCAAAGGACTTGCGCACATTACCGGTGGCGGTATTCCCAGCAAATTGCGCCGGATACTGAAGAAGAGCGGTTTGGGAGCGCAGCTCACCAATCTCTGGCCCCCGCATGAAGCGATGAGCGACCTGATAGATCTGGGATCCGTTCCTCTAGAAGAGGCATACCACACATGGAATATGGGTAATGGAATGCTTGTGATCGTACCGCCAAAGGAAGCAGATAAGGCAGTCATTCTGCTGAAGGAACAGGGCATTGGAGCACAGAAAGCGGGAGTGGTCACCGATGAGCACGATATCGTTCTTGACGCATATACTGGGGAAAAACTGACGTTCAACTCGCGGTGAGGTTGATCGTTGCATCCACTCCCGTTACGGTGAGCGTAATGTCGATTGAGTATTGCGAATCATCTCCTACTACACATACACGACGGGAACATCGTTCTCGATCATCCACTCTGAACATCTCTGCAAATATTCTTCTCGCAATTGGAGGAATGCTGGGATGGGACACCATTGATGCTACTGCGCCTATCCCACAGCCAACCCGCTTCAATCACTCTTCTGTTGCCGCTTTGTCCCCAACAAAGGACGCTGTTCAACCTCAGGAAAACATAGAACAGATTTTCAGCCAGATCACGACCGTAGAGGATCTAATGCAATTTCTCGAAAAGCACTGCAAACACCGCGATGCAAAAGGCATATGCGATTTTTTCGCTACTTTCCGCTGTCGTCCAGAAGAACTGCAAAATGCAGAGTGGAACGGTCCGTGTAACACGTTCGCAGAATTTACAGCCCAGTGGGCGTACCGCCACGGTGGAGCACCCTACCTTGTGAGTTTGTATCCCAAAGGAATCCTGCCAAAACTCAATGAAACCTGGCATCAGTTCGCAATCAACAAACTACCAAACGGACACTACATCATCTTTGACAACACAAGTGTGTACCTATGGGAGAAATCATTAGAAGAGTACATAGCCAAAGATCACCCCAACCGTACCATGATGGCGATTGGCGGATTGGTGCGCTGGCGGCTACTGCAGAACACGTGGCAGGCACGGCTCTGCAACCACCTCGCGCCGAACGAGACGGAGCTGGAATGCGCGCCCCTTCCTCTCCACAGACACCCACAACCTCCTGCACTGCTCGCAAAACAAGAAATAACAGAACACTTGACACCGCAGCTGTAAGTAGTAGGATGCGCGCGAAATGCACCAGAGTACACAGCTTCTCGGCCTCCTTCTTCTCCTCCTTACGGCGGAAGGCAGGCTTCGTGCATAAATAGATTCCCTTAGATCACGAGCCTCCCTTCCAAGCGGAGGCGAGGTTTTTTGTTTTTATTTCTTTTTCTCACCAATGAATCACCAAGAATCACCACAAGATCGAAACATTATTATTTTTGACACTACTCTCCGTGACGGTGAGCAATCTCCTGGCGCATCGATGACACTCCAGGGAAAACTCGAAGTCGCGAAAGCGCTCAGAGATCTGAACGTTGATGTCATCGAGGCGGGCTTCCCCGCAGCTTCTCCGGATGACTTCGAAGCAGTACGCCAAATAGCCAACACAATCCGTGGACCCGTGATCTGCGCCCTCGCTCGATGTCGTCCATTCAACGATGTTGCAATAGCGGGGCGTGCACTCGATGCAATTGTCGAAAGCAGAGCACGTATTCATGT
>JBAYNS010000090.1:0-5343 GCA_041678625.1 Candidatus Peribacteraceae bacterium | reverse complement strand
GTCCATGAAACTGTATTGCGGAATATCCACAGGACTTGGTAATCCCGGCAGTATCACAGATCCCAGAATCAGCACACCATAAACACACACCATGAAGATTACGAAAACAGCAATTATGAGCAAAATTGCGATGATGGGCTTCCAGAGCCTCTTCCACCAATGGATGCCCGCCTGAAACGCCTTTTGTATGGTGGAATATTGCATGAATGCTCTGGTGCTAAAAACAGCAATCGAGATGGAAGCACCTCATTCCCATGTTTACGGCTTCTTGTTCTCCCAAAAATCCTCTGCTTCTTTTTCCAGAATATCCAGGCGCGTGTAGTAATCCGGGAATTCTCTGAGGTGTGCCAGGGCAATTTTACCCGTAAGGAGCGGATTATCATCCGTGACATTGGTTTCCGGATCACACGTACCGTGCTCAAGCTCGACTGCCATGCCTCTGGTGAACTGATCGAGATCAAATGGCGAACTCTCCCACTGAATTCCCAATTGCGCCGCTACTGCTACAACTTCCTCTGGAGTGAATTGCTTTGAGTTCATATGGGAATGAGTAATGAAAAGGCAAGTGTACTCTTCCTCTGCGCTACATGAAACTTGCCAAGCTCGCCATGAACTATTTTGCGCAATACTATTTATTGAATACTATAGAACTACATCTCTTATGCCTTTGCATTTAGAAAACCTCAGCAATCGCTATTATGCGCTGCGACATGGGCAGAGCGTTCCAAACGCGCAGAATCTCATTATGAGCGATCCTCAGGAAGGACGAAAACCGGAATACGGTCTGACGGCGCAGGGGCGCAAACAAATACTCCTCTCGCTGCAAACAGCTCTACAACAGCATACGTTTGATGATCAAACGATACTCATCGTATCCTCTCCATTAAGCAGAGCTCTTGAAAGTGCGCTGATTGCAAAAGATATTCTGAAACCTCTATCTGATATTCAAATTGAAGAAGGTTTACGCGAACGATTTTTTGGTGAATTTGAAGGGCAAAAGAGTTCTGCCAATTGCTATCAAAAAATCTGGGATCTTGATAAAGATAATTTTGAACATACCAAATATAATGTAGAAAGCGTTGCATCGGTTCTTGATCGAGAAGAACAAGTTGTGCGACGTTTAGAGACAATGTACAAAAACATTTCAATTATTCTTTGCGGTCATGGCGATCCTCTTCAGATACTGGAAACATCATTCCGTGGAATCCATCCTTCGCAACACAGAACATTGCCAACTCTTCACAATGCTGAACTTCGACTGCTCAATGCCTCAGCGAAATAAAAACATTCATATATCCCCAACTCTCTCCATCACGCTAATGAGTCGTTCAAGATCAGCCACTGTGATAGCTGGAAAGAGTGCAATTCTGATAGTCGACTCTTTGAGCTTGCCATAACCGTTTCCGAGCAAAAGACCTTCCTCTTTTGCCAGTGCATGGAATCGCGCGATGTCTTTGCTTTCCCCGGCAAGCACAGCAACGGAAAGTGAACGGTGTATCGAGTCCGCCACAAAACACCGGAATGCCGTACTGCGCTCTATGGCACCGTAGAGGAGTGCAGCCTTCTGGTGCGATTGTCTCTCTTTTTCTGTAATCCCCCCTTGCGCATTCCACCTCTTTAATTGGCGCTCCAGCAGAAAAATATCGAGGACATTCGGCGTGCAGACAGTCTGCGCTTTCTCATGCATGTACTGATCCATGCCATGGAATGTGAAGAGCCCTGCAAGATTCTTGCCAGAGTCCTGTAGTGCAATGGAACGTGCGAACGCTCTTGGTGAAACCATGAGTACACCCAGCCCGCTCGGAAGCCCGAATCCTTTTTGCACGGAAAAGAACCAGAGATCGGCATCGGCAATGTTGTATGCCTTCATGCCGGCAATGGACGTGATATCCACGGCGAGGAGTTTGTCTGGATGTGCCGCGCGTATGCCGGAGATTTCTTCCTCTGTACACATAACGCCTGTGCTCGTCTCGTTTGCTGTGATGCTAATGAGTTCCGCACGCTGCGGCACTGATGCCGGATCATACGCAGGCGATGTGCCCCACGGAACATCCGCCCGATCCGCCACCTTGTGATTCGCTTCGCTTACGTGAGCAAAGAGTCCGGAAAACTTTCCACAGATAAAGTGGAAGCTATATTCCTGCACCAGATTGCGGATGATGAACTCCATGGCTTCTGTGGCAGAAGAAGTGAAGAACACGCGGTAATCATCGGGAATATCAAAGAATGTTCGCAGTCCTTCGATGGCACTACCGCTCATCGCACTGAACTGAGCGCTGCGATGGCTCATCTCCACGATGCCGAGATTCATGGCTTCGCATACGTCATTCCTGACATCTGAAGAGAGTCTGGACGGGCCGACGTTGAAGGTGATAGGCAACATGAGACGGAAAATTAGTAGAGAATGCGTGCACGAATGGTGCTGGGGATGGCTTTGAGTTCTTCAATGAGATTGGTTCCGCGCTGCTGATCAATATCGGTCACCACATAACCGATATCCGCATCGGTCTGCAGGAACTGCCCGGCAATGTTGACGGATTCTTTGGCAAAAACTTCGTTCGCAGCAGCTAGAACCCCCGGCTGATTGCGATGAATATGCAGGACACGATGACGCCCGGTGTACTCCGGCAGCGTCACCGAAGGAAAGTTCACGGAACTCGCAGTGGAACCGGTATCCACGTAGGAAATAAGACTTTCCGCGACTTCCGCGCCAATGCGCTCCTGAGCCTCTATGGTACTTCCTGCAATGTGCGGCGTGAGAAGTACATTATCCATTTCCTGAAGTGGAGAAGAGAATGATTGACCTGATGATTTAGGCTCAGCGGGATACACGTCCAGTGCGGCACCCGCCAGATGGCCATTGGCGAGGGAAGCTGTCAGCGCTTGCAAATCTATCACCTGCCCGCGCGATGCATTGATGAGGAAGGCACCCGGTTTCATCACCCTGAGTTGTTCTGCTCCAATCAAGTTCTTTGTCGTGTCACCCCCGGGAACGTGGATAGTCACGACATCGCTGATACTGAGTAGTTCCGGGAGTGAAGAGACAGGCTGCGCATTGCCAATCGAAAGCTGAGCCGTGATGTCGTTATACAACACGCGCATGCCAAGTGCCTCAGCCAGAATTCCCACCTGCGTACCGATGTGTCCATATCCCACAATACCCAGTGTTTTGCCGCGGACTTCGTAGGACCCATTGGCTGACTTTTTCCACTCACCGCGGTGCATAGCTGCATTCTTTGCCGGAATGCCCCTGAGCAGCATGATCGCCTCTGCCATCACCAGCTCCGCTACGCTGCGCGTGTTGGAGAATGGCGCATTGAAAACCGGCACACCATTGAGTTTTGCCGCATGCAAATCCACCTGATTGGTTCCTATGCAGAAGCAACCGACGGTGAGGAGTTTCTTTCCGTGCTCCAGCACGTTGCGCGTAATCTGCGTTGCTGAACGGATGCCCAGCATATGCACAGATGAAATTGCTTCGATAAGCTCCTGTTCTGTAAGTTCTTTGTTCAGCAAACGCACTGACGTGTATCCGGCGGCATGGAAGGCTTCGACAGCGGAAGAATGAATTCCTCCGACGAGCAACACGTTAATCTTTTCTTTGGCGAATGATGTGGAAGCCTTCATGAGGAGAGGAGAGAAGAAATAAGAGAATGGAGTTCTAAGACAGAAGAACAGTAATGCGGTGCTTCACTGCGTACTGCAGCGCGTTCGCGGTGAAAGCCCGCTCCGATAAAGGTGTCCACCACTCCGGAACGATACGGAAGAAGATCGGAAATACCGTCGCCGATCATAACAACGGTGCCGGGCAGCTGCCCCTCTTTCTTGAGTGATGCAATGCAGTGCACTTTGCCATCGCTCTGTGCGAGTGGCCCTGCTGCAATTCCGCTCAAATATCCATTCGCATCGTAGATCCCCTCATTGGCATGTATGGAGGAAGGAGGAATGTGCAATACCTGCGCAACTGGCAGCACACACTCCATCAGCGCTCCGCTGATGATGGAGACTGGACAGCCATTCTGATGCATCAGATCAATACTTTCCGCGATGCCGTGCGTCACGGATTCCAGCAGAAGCGGCTCGGCAATGGCAAAATGCTTGCGGTGGATGCGGGCTTTTTTGAGTCGCTCTGTAATCGAAGTTTGCAGATCAATGTGCCCTTCCATCCCCGCATCGGTGATTGCCGCAATCTCCTGCAGAATGGATTCTACTTTCTCCGGCTCATAGTGTTCCCGCAAACTAATGCCAATGAGCATATCCAGGGATTCCGCGCCCACCAGAGTGGAATCGAAATCGAAGAGAAAGGAGTAGCGCGGTGATGGAGGAATAGTGGTCATACAAAAAGAAACCCTTCTGGGGAGAAGGGTGATTGAGAACAACTACTAACACGCCCAATCAGCCCTTCCGCAGTGCGGAGGAGGCAGAGGAGCAGATAGTGGTGCACATTGAACTCAGTGCTATGAGCGTAGCAGTGCTCTATGAACAGAGCAAGTGGTAAGCGATTACTCCGCAGATCAGAACATACTTTTTCCTCTCGGAGGAGAAGTAGAGGAAGAGTAGACTGCCGCGGTGTCCAGAATGCCCACACTCACCGAAGGCTCGATCGTGCGTGCGCTCTTCACGATCTCTGTACCGATTGTGCTGGCTAATATTCTGCAAACTGCCTACCAGATTACCGATACGTTCTGGGTTGGACGCTTGAGCGCACAGGCCGTTGCCGCCGTCTCTTTGAGTTTTCCCATCAGCTTTCTGCTGATTGCCCTCGGCGGCGGCCTGCCGATTGCCGGCAGCGTGCTCATCGCGCAACTCAAGGGCAAGGGTGACGATACTTCCATGAACCACGTTGCCGCACAGACTCTGCTCATGGTTATAGGCGTTTCCATTGTTCTCTCCGCCGGAGGATACATATTCGCAGAACAGCTGATGCGCCTGATGGGTGCGGCACCGGACGTACTTCCAGATGCCACTGCTTTTCTGCGCGTAACATTTATGGGCTTTGTCTTCGTCTTTGGGTTCTTTGTCTTCCAGGCACTCATGCGCGGACTCGGTGTGGTGATCATGCCCATGATGATCGTGCTCATCACCGTACTCCTTAACTTGTTGCTCGATCCCCTCTTTATTTTCGGCTATGGAACAGTACCGGCCATGGGCGTTGCCGGTGCAGCTATGGCAACACTCTGCACACAGGCTCTGGCAACGATCATCGGCTTTATCTTCCTCTTCAACGGACGCTACGGCATCCACCTGCGCCTGCGCGACTTCCGCCCCGACTTCGCGTTCATTCGTCAGGCGTTTCGCATTGGTCTTCCCGCTTCCATTGAACAATCTACGCGTGCACTGGGC
>JBAYNS010000089.1:0-5356 GCA_041678625.1 Candidatus Peribacteraceae bacterium | reverse complement strand
TGCCCGTGCTCTGCTGGGCGCTATTGAGCGCACTTTGGACCGATTGTATCTGAGAGATGCTGCCACGCACCGCGGTGAGTTCCCCCGTTATCCGTGCCAAATCCGTACCAAGCTGCGTCTGCGTATACTGCGGACTGGTGACGCTGTTCTTCAAAATCTGCAGTACATCCATGAGCATGTCCTCTGTTTCCTGCAAGAAAGAAAGTGCATGGTCAGCGGAAGGTACATAAGTCTGATATCGAGAACGCAACGCCCCTAGGGCCACCTGTGTGTTGTACTTGAGTAAAGGATCTTTCACACCAATGTGCGTTTCGCGCTGGTAAGAATTGTCCGCATGCAGATCCGATTGCTCCAGCAGCACATCCATGGATGTGATTGCGGAATCCACCACGGCGTCAACGGAACGGACGGCGTTCTGCAGTGCCGTCTCTGCGGAAGCAACAGAAAGGGAAAGATTGACCTTTGCCGCATTCAGAGCTTCGTCCGCCTGCACCCGGCTCTCGGTACTCTGGTTCTGCGTGGTGCGCAGATTTTCCTGCGCCGTGAGCAGTGCTTCCTGTGCGGCTTCAATGGACTTCTGTGCACTGAGTCGCGCCTGCTCCAGATTGAGGTTCGCGGTGGTATATGCGGAAGCTGCAGTGGTGTAACTCTGTGTCACATTGGGGGCGTTCAGCCGCACGAGCACCTGACCCTCGGACACCTTGGTGCCCAAATCCACTTCGATATCTTCCACACGGGACTGGAATTCCGCCACGTAACTTGCCTCGCGCTGAGGTTTTATCTCGCCCGTTACTGCAAACTCCCGCGCCAGACCGCGATCAATGGTCAGCGTTTCTACCTCCGGAAGGTATGCGTCTTCCTCCAATGCCGCATCGGATCGCACACACCCAACAAGAACAGTGGTGAGTATGCACAAGAGTGCTGCACATGCTGTTGTTCCATACGCCATGGGGCGTTGCGGAGATGTTTGGAGCATATAGATAGTTAGATGAACTAACAATTAGAAGAAAGAACATTCTAGGGATCTAAAGTGGAATTGCAAGGGTATTTTTGTGGGAATTCTCACTACTTTAGAATGGTCAATAGAAGCTGTTTTTTGTCTTAAAAAGGATGAAGTAGCTGGCTATGCCGCTCCCCCCGAGCGCTGTGGAAAGAACATGACATTTAGAACCAAATCCTCGGGGTTCTTTGGAGGTTTGTGGCAATACCAGGTGATCGCGGCTCTGCGAACGATTTTACGTAGTTGAGGAGGAGGGATTTCCTTCGTCTCGTCCCGCGTACGCGGGACTACGCCACGGCATCCTCTCATCAACTACTCTGCCATAAATAATCCCGGGGTACGTCGTAGCGCACATGATCCAAATCCAAACGGAAACTCCATCGCTGGAAACGTTTGGAGATGTATAAAATAGTCCTCAAGAAACATTATGAAATTTTGTCGACAAAATATAATTTTGTATCCTTTCTGCATGGAAAGGACTATGATACCCCATCGAAGTCTCTCTCTTCCGCTCCCAGATGATTATCAACGCGGATTCCCTCCTACCGCACCTCAAGGAGAAAGTGCGTCCCACGCAAAGTGACGCCTCCCGTCACTTAATTTGCCCGTACTGTCAGGTCCGTACGAGACTGAACGTGTTGGGAGACGGACGCAGAAAATGCACAGTCTGCGGTAAGAAGTTCCGTATCCACAAAATGACGGAAGAAAAGAAGCTCCAACAATGCGCCGAAATCCTTCTTGGTTTTTGCCTCGACTTTTCTCAGAACAAGACCTCACAGCTGACGCATCACCGTTACCGGCTCGTGGCCAACTACTACAACCACTTCCGCCGGCTGATTGTGGAAAAAAGCCTGCCGGCGGAGAAAATTAAAATTATCTCGGAACCCGACATAGATATCTACGTTCCCCACGACAAATCACGCTGCCGATGGTGCAAGAACAAAATGCGTATCGCAGACAAGAATACTCCTGTATTCGGCGTGCAGTTCCGCCAGACGGGCGAAGTGTACATTGATCCGCTGAAAGACGACGAAGCCGTTCTGTACTTCAAAGTGCTTGGTTCTGAGGAAAAAACGTCGGAACGCTTCGCGGGATACGCCGGTTTCATCTGTTGTGGCAAGCTTCATCGATTCGGAACGGATGCCCAGGCAAATGACGGCGCCGATCGATTGTGGGCATGGATTCAGGAACGGGTGCGGAGCCATCGCGGTATCTGGAAGAAGAACACGGAATTCTACCTGAAAGAACTGGAATGGAAGTACAACCACCGGTCGCTTGATCCCGAGCTGCAGGCACTCAACATTATCGAATTGATGCCGATGAACTTTCTGACCAGTTGGTCTCTATAAACAAAAAAGTTACCCGTCGTCCAAAACAACGCAGCGGGGCAGAAAACCCGGCTACTTCGTGTATTCGCCCATGCTTGCGTAATTTTCACATGCGCCCATTGTGGTACCTCTTTCACCTATACATATATGCATACCTGTCGTTCCCACCATTCTTCACATCGATCCGTCCGGCGATTCTCGCACCTTGTGCAATCGTGGTTCCCTGCCATTCATCAGAATATTTTCCCTATCCGTACCAGCACTGGTGTAATCCAGTCTGCGACGCGACGGACAATGCGTCTCTTATAAAAAGAGCACTCTTTCTCTTTCCCCCACTTCTATGGATAAAAAAACAACCGGCAAGTGCGCCCATCTGAACATGATACTCTGCGACCATTGCGGCAAACCAATGTGCGATGACTGCGGTCTGTCCTGCACGTGCGATCATGTGAAGATCAACACCAAAAAGTAACTCAATTTTTTAGTACCGTTCTCTTTTTCTTTCCCCCCGTTTCCATGATTATTCTCAGATCTCTCCTCATCATTGGCTCAATATTCTTCGCCGGCACAGCTTTTGCACAGACCACGGCATTTTCTCAGAAGCCATTCACCGATGTTCCTACAAACAGTGCAGATTATCAGGCCATTGAATATCTCCGCACGCAGAATGTGGTCAAAGGGTACATGGATGGCAGATTCAAACCGGACGCGATCATCAATCGTGCAGAATTTGTAGAATTTATCATCAACCCTTTTATCTTGGACACCAATGGCATGGGAGACTGCGTGAAAACAAATATATCTGATACGGCAAAGACGGTCTTCTTCTCCGATGTGTCAAAAAATGCCTGGTACGCGGAAAATATTTGTTTCGCAAAAACCAAGAAGATTATTGATGGCTATCCGGACGGTACGTTCCACCCTGCGGATTCCATCAACTTCGTGGAGGCCGCCAAGATCATCTCCAATGTGTTCAGCATGGGTATTGCTGAATACCAAAAGGGAGAATTCTGGTTCCGCCCCTACGTGCAAAGACTTTCCGATCTGCATGCCATTCCTGCGAATATCAGACGTGTGAATCAGACGTTATCGCGCGCCGATATGGCACAAATTGTCTATCGTCTGAAAGTGGATTCAACCCAAAAAACAAATATGGGATTCAACCAAGCAACAAACTCGCTGTACCTCAGAAGTATCACGGCACCGGTTGCCACTACATCAAAACCACCCGTCATCACGAATACCTATAACAGGCCAAGCCGTCGTTCGATTGTCGCAACGGCAGAAGTTCAAAATAGCTCACGTAGATCTCAATAGTAAGTACATGTTTCTTTTACTAACCCTCCCTTATGGACATTCTTTGGTTCCTCCTCATCGGCTTCATCGCTGGGTGGCTTGCAGGCTTGATCATGGGAAGCGGCGGGTACGGCATCGTGGGTGACATCGTTGTTGGAATTGTCGGCTCATTCATCGGTGGTTATCTGTTTCGTCTCCTCGGCATTACCGCGTATGGAACGCTCGGCTCCATCGGCATGGCCGTCATCGGTGCCATTGTGCTCATTGCCGTTCTTCGTATGCTGAAACACGCGTAATGCCTCCTCTCTGAGGGAAAAACACTACTAATTCCATTCCTACTCAAATATGAATCCTTCAGCTCACACCGGTCCTCGAGATGTATTTCTCCAGTTGCTTGCCATTATCTTCCTGTATATCTGCGTAATCAGTCTCGGGTCCGTACTGTTCCAGTACATCAACATTGCGTATCCCGATGTACTGAACTACGACTATGGACAGTATGCGCGCGCGACGCTCCGCTGGCCTCTTGCAATTCTTGTCATCGTATTTCCGTGCTATGTGCTGCTCATGTGGAAACTGCAACGCGAGCTGAAAACAAATCCGGAAACGCGCGAACTCAAGATGAGAAAATGGCTTTTGTACTTCACGATTTTTCTTACAGCTCTCGTCATCGTCGGTGATCTCGTCACCCTTGTCTATCAGCTTCTGAACGGCGGACTATCCGTGCGATTTATTCTGAAAATTCTGGCGGTCTTGATGATCGCGGGTTCGGTATTCCTCTATTACGGATGGAACCTTCGTCAGACGCAACTTGCAACACAGAATTCGTTCATGCGCCTCTTTGTCTGGACATCCATTGCCCTGACGAGCGTTTCCATCGTCGCCGGATTCTTCTTCGTCGGTTCACCATTCGCCGAACGTCAGCGACAGTTTGATCAGCGGCGAGTGGATGATCTCTCCTCGGTACAATGGCAGATCATCAATTACTGGCAGAGCAAGGAGCAACTGCCTCCAAACCTTGCAGCATTGCGTGACGAAATCAGCGGTTACATTCCACCTGTGGATCCTGAATCGGGCGTGGCATACGAATACAGCACCACGGGAAATCTTTCGTTCCAACTGTGTGCTACGTTCCTGACGCAGAGCGAGGCCGGTGCACAGCCTACGCGACCTGTCGATCCGTACGGAGCAAAAAACGATGTCTGGTCACACGACATAGGTCATGCCTGCTTCGACCGCACGATCGATCCGGATCTGTATCCGCCAATGATGAAAGTACCCGTTCCTGTGCGGTAAATCATGCGCCTCTCTACATCCGACAAACTTTTCCTTCCCTCACTATGACAGATGACATTACGGCACTGCAGTCGCGAATTACCGCCATTGTTTCCAATGAGGACCGGCTCAATCGTGAACGAAAGGGTGCGCGGGGAGTACGGCAGGCGCGCAGGGACGTTGAAAAGCGTTCTGAAGCTGCAAATCTCTCAACCACGGAAAAGGAGAAGCAACATCAGGTGAGAACCAATGCGGACAAGGAACGAAAGTTTCAGGAAGAAATGAAGCGGGAAGGCGAAGAGCTGGTCAATTTCTCGAAAGAAATCCGCGACGATTACACCGCAGAGGTTCGCCATCGGGAAATGGCAAAGGAGAAATTGCAGACAAAAGTCACCGCCCTTGAAACGAAGTTACGAAGAATCGGAGAGGCAAGACCATGAAGAATTCCTCGCTTTGG
>JBAYNS010000088.1:0-5373 GCA_041678625.1 Candidatus Peribacteraceae bacterium | reverse complement strand
GATCCGTAGAATACAACTCCTCTTCCTATGCGCTGGATGAGCTCAAAGGCTACCTGTGTTTCCCGTGCCATTTTTCCTACACTTCTGCGGTGTGCATGTTCTTCACGTACCGCACTTGTCGCCTGTATGAGTATTGTTCGTTGAATATTCCGAAAAACAGCGAGCGCAATATTCAATTCATCATCAGACAACCTTCCGCGAAGTGTGTGTTCTACATGATCACAGAATTTCCCTTCCTCCGTTGCTCCCTTTTGCCAGTCTGCCAACAAGTCGCTTGCAACGGCTTGAGTGCCTGTGGGGAGATCTTTCGTATGGTCGCTTACAATTGTTTCTATCCGTTCAGCAGAAAGCATAACAGTGGTAGTATGACATACCTGTCAAGAGCTTGCTTTTTCGTTTCTCCCGGGTAAACTACACGGCGGGCTGCTCCCCCGATCATCGGAAGCATTGCCCATTTTTGTATGAGTCCTCGCACCAGGAAAACTCCAGATCAAAAAAAGAACCCTGCTGGGAAGAAAGCGCAAAGCCCCCGCCTTCGCAATGGTTCCAGTAAGAAAAAAGCCCGTATCATTTTTGTCACGGGTGGCGTGTGTAGTTCCCTTGGAAAGGGAATAGCCGCCGCATCCATTGGTGCAATCCTGAAGGCGTGTGGATACAAGGTTTTTGTGCAAAAACTCGATCCGTATCTCAATGTTGATCCGGGAACAATGAGCCCTTTTCAACATGGCGAAGTCTACGTAACGGATGATGGCGCAGAGACCGATCTGGATCTGGGTCACTACGAACGCTTCATTGATGAACCCATGAGTCAGCTCAGTACGGTCACAACGGGTCGTATCTATACCGATGTTTTGGCAAAAGAGCGACGCGGAGATTTTCTTGGTCGAACCATTCAGGTTGTCCCGCATATTACTGACGCCATCAAAGATGCGATACTCCGTGCGGCAAAAGAAAGCGGCTGTGACATTTTGATGGTGGAAATTGGCGGAACAGTGGGAGACATTGAAGGCGAGCCGTTCCTAGAGGCTTTGCGGCAAATGAAATCCGACATGAAATCCGACGAGATTTTCCATGTGCACCTCACACTCCTTCCATACTTGAAAGGATCCAAAGAGCTGAAAACCAAACCGACGCAGCTTTCTGTGCGTGAACTCAGGAGGATCGGATTGCAGCCGGATATGATTCTTGCGCGAGCGGACTATCGCATTCCGAAAGATTTGCTCGATAAGATCAGCCGTTTCTGTGGCGTTGATCGAAAAGCGGTGATTCCTGCGCAAACGGTGAGTTCTATCTATGATGTGCCACTGAATTTTCATAAGTATGACATTGCCAAAATTATCGGAAAACAATTGGATCTAGAGCATCTGACCCCTGATATGTCTGAGTGGGCAAAGGGTACCGAAAGACACGAAAAAGCCAGAGGCACAGTCAAAATTGCGCTTGTTGGCAAGTATACCGATCTGGAAGATGCGTACCTGAGTGTTATTGAAGCGATCAAAACCGCTGCGGTGCACAATAAGCGCAAGGCAGAAGTGGTGTGGATAGATTCCGAGAAGCTCGAACAGAAGGATAAGGAAACATGGGATGAGCTCAAGAAGTGTAAAGGCATGGTGATTCCCGGTGGTTTCGGTCTTCGCGGTATCGAAGGCAAGATTGCCGCTGCAAAATATGCGCGAACAAATAAAATTCCGTACCTTGGACTCTGTTTGGGTTCTCAGATTCTTGCCATTGAGTTCGCGCGATGGGCACTCAAAGATCCTCAGCTCACAAGCGAGGAGTTTGACGAGGAGGGCAAGATTCCAAAATCAAAGTACGTCGTTCATTTTCTGCCTGGGCAGCACAAAGGTAGAGCGAAGGGGGGCACGCTACGTCTCGGTGCGTACAAATGCAAACTCAAGAAGGGGACCAAAGCCTATGCGGCATATCGGGATGCTGGTCAATTAGGAGAAGACGATACGATCTCCGAGCGCCACCGGCACCGCTATGAGTTCAACAATGCGCTCCGAAAGAAATTGGAAGATAAGGGGCTCGTCTTCTCGGGTGAGTGGCCGGAAACCAATCTCATGGAAATTGTCGAGATCAAAGATCATCCCTTCATGCTCGGTAGTCAATTCCATCCAGAATTCAAAAGTCGTCCGCACAGACCACATCCGCTGTTTGCGGCATTTATGCGCGCAGTCATCGGGAAATAATGAGCGTTCTATAGGTGTATGGAACGGTTGAATTCGCCTATACATACAAATCCGAAGCACAAAATCCGAAATCCGAAACGGTCATTTTTTAAGCCCCTCGTTTTTGCGATTGTATGTTTCTATGATTCAATCATGGCTGAAACATCATGTTATGATCTTGAGGATCGCACTTGCAATTTTGCAGGAAATATCAGGCGTTTTGTTCGTGATGTGCCGCGTACTGTTGCAAGCATTGAAGATTGCAAGCAACTTATCCGTTCGTCCGGCTCTGTTGCGGCAAATTATATCGAGGCAAATGAATCATTAAGCAGGAAGGATTTTCTGTTTCGCATCAAAATTTGTCGTAAGGAATCCAAGGAGAGCATGCTTTGGTTGAGGCTCATTGATGTAAATGAAACAAGTCGTCTTGGCATTGAACGTGCAGCTCTTCTCAAAGAAGCCCGTGAGCTGATGCTCATCTTTGGATCTATTCTCCAAAAATCGCAGTAGCTTCTACAGCTTTGTTTCGGATTTCGATATTCGGATTTCGAATTTTCTTGTAGAATGATGACGATGAACCTTACCCAAACAATCCTCGGAGTCGAATTTAAAAACCCAACGGTTTTAGCTTCGGGAATTTGGGGAATTACTGCATCAAGCTGGAAACGTGTTGCTGCAAACGGAGCAGGAGGGGTGACAACAAAATCATTGTGGCTCCGTGAACACAAAGGTCATCCCAATCCTACGATCATTTCCAATGAACATTGGACACTCAATGCCGTTGGCGTTCCGGATGCGGGAGTAGAGAAAGCAAAAGAGGAAATCGGGGAATACATGGAAGAGAAGCCTGTGCCCCTCATTGCAAATATCATTGCCGATTCCGTAGAGAATTACGGCAAAACCGCTGCGGCGATTGTTGTCCTTCAGCCGGATTTCCTGGAAGTGAATATCAGCTGTCCCAATGTGGAAGATGAGCTTGGCAGGCCTTTTGCATGCAGTGCTACGGATGCAGCTGCGGTGACCAAAGCAGTTAAAGCAGTCAGCGGAAAGACCCCTGTCTTTATCAAGCTTTCGCCAAATGTGCAGAACATTGCGGCGATTGCCCTCGCGTGTGCTCAGGCCGGTGCAGATGGATTTACCGCCATCAACACCGTCGGGCCCGGTATGGCGATAGATCTGAGGAGTCGGCGACCAATCCTCGCCAATCGTGTCGGAGGTCTTTCGGGTCCCGGTATCAAGCCCATTGCGGTCAAATGCATTGCCGATGTATATGCGGCAACAAAAGGAAAACTCCCCATCATTGGTACGGGTGGCGTGCACACCGGTGAAGATGCACTCGAATTGATGCTCGCAGGCGCCTCACTTATCGGTATCGGAACCGCAATAGGAGAACGTGGCCAAAACGTATTCCGTAGTGTGTGTGAAGAGATGAATGCGTGGTGTGAAGCAGAAGGTGTGAAGGATATTGCGGAAATGGTAGGGGGAATGCATCGCAAAAATGGCAAATAGACAATTGTCATGGTGAGCACGGTCGAACCATGACAATTGGGATGTGTCATCCTTCGACTGTGCTCAGGATGACATATTTCACTTTTCTATTTTGCCATTTCGCAATTTTTAGCAAGAGTAAGTATACTTGGGACGTTCCATGGCTTGTAAAAACTGCCACTGCCGGCGATCCCCAAAGCTTCCGCAGACGTATCGCATAGCCTCCATTCGCAAAGAAACGGAACATGTGCAGACATTTACATTCGATGTCTCTTTTGGGGCAAAGCCGGGGCAATTCATTATGGTCTGGCTCCCCGGTGTTGATGAAGTGCCCATGAGTGTGGCATACAGTGACGACAAAATTCTGAAGATCACCTTTTTCGCAGTAGGGGATATGACGCAGAAGCTCGCAGCGTGCAAAGTTGGTGATTTAGTCGGGCTGCGCGGCCCCTTTGGAACGCATTATGAATGGGAACCAAAGCAACACCTGGCGCTTGTCGCCGGAGGCTACGGCGCAGCGCCCATGTACTTTGCCGCCAAAGAAGCTGCAAAAGACAAATGTGCTATTGATATTTTTGTCGGTGCGCGCAGCAAAGAACATTTACTCTACATTAAAGAACTCAGTTCCCTCAAAGGAGTCATTGTGCATGTTGCTACCGATGACGGATCACAAGGGCGGAAGGGCACCAATGTTGATGACCTTGTTTCTTGGCTTGCAGAAGCCAAAAAAGTCGATCAGATTTTTGCATGCGGCCCCGAAAGAATGCTCGTTGCGGTCTCACAGGTTTCCGCTCAGCAGCACATCCCTTCACAACTTTCCCTCGAGCGGTATATGAAGTGCGGGTACGGACTCTGCGGAAATTGTGTTGTAGATCCGTTGGGAATTCGTCTGTGCATTGATGGCCCGGTTGTCAAAAACGATCTTTGCCAGCAGATCACGGAATTCGGCAAATACCACCGAGATGATCTTGGAAAAAAGAAGACTTTCTAGTCCTAGAAGAGTGGGAGAGTTGCTCTTTTTTCGGTAAAGTATCAAAGCTTTATTTCTATTTCCCGTTTTCTCATGTTCTTTGAAGAAGAAGAAAGCACACCGAGTGAAGAGACGGCTGCTCCTGCTGCTGATGATGATTGTGGTGGTTCCTGTTGTTCAGACTGCTCCTGTTGTCAGTAGATTTTTTCTCTTCGTGTTCCCAGAGCGACTCAAAAGGAGTCGCTTTTTTTTAACGCCAGAGACGGACAAGGAGTATCCGTTGGATCCTGCTCCTCTGTGCGTTTTCGCGCTTTTGTGTGACCCAGCGAATATGGAAGAGGATTGCCACGAGCATGATTGCCGCTCCCGCAATGATGACCATGGGGTGTACCGCATCGCCACTGAGTGGCGCGCTGCCGTGTTCCGTTGCAGATACAAACATGATCTCTGTACTCTTGGCGGAGGGAGCTGTAGCTACTGGAGCCGATAATGCTGCGGAGATGTTGATATTTGACATAATATGTTTCTATTATACTATAATATATAGAATTTTACAACTCTATGTAAGAGCATAAAGCTCCTTGCTCTGTGGTTTTGTTCTTACTTCTTTTCTTTGCACAATGCCTCTTGCTCTTTATACTTCCTCCGCCTGTGGCCCCATCGTCTCCAGCCTTCGTCCTCCCGCATTCGTGGGGCGGGACTATGGCCGGCAAGAGTGGTTAGGACTTGCCCTGCATCTAAGCG
>JBAYNS010000087.1:0-5449 GCA_041678625.1 Candidatus Peribacteraceae bacterium | reverse complement strand
TGCTTCATTGCAGAAAAGAATTCTGCATAATCAACCATACCCGCTATCCAATGCAAATGGATGATATCTGCCTCCTGAACAAGCGGGTGGTTGCTAATGTGGTATATAGATTTATCCATGGTGTAGTAAAACCCATGGGACAGATCGTAGGCTTTGAGCTCTGCAGCAATAAGCCTGTTGCGGAAGCTGTTTCGTGCCCGATTGAATATCGTATTGTTCTGTACCAATGCTGTCACATCACTATCAGATGTGTTGTGATGCAAAACCAGCATCTTGGATTCAACATCAATTGATTTCAATCCATGATGAAGCCTGAAAGCAGCTTTCCCAGCCCCGCCCGTATCCTTGGTGCAAATGTGGAGGATTTTCATTTCTTTACAGATTACACTGATAGTTTTACAAGCCAACGAGTATTTCCTGAAGTATAACTCTTGATTTTTCTATGCCTTCATCGTCGTCTCATAAATTTGTAGATACCGTCTGGCCTGTATCTCAATATTATATTTCTGCTCAACAAATTCTCTTGCCTTCTCCCCCATATCTCGACGCTTCTGAGGATGAGCAACCATGTACTCAATGGCCTCGGCTAGACCTTGTATGTTGCCCATTTCTGTCAACAGACCAGTTTTATGTGGAATAACCACATCAGGCAGTTCCCCTACACGATAACCCACAACGGGGGTTCCGCAGGCCATAGATTCAATACATATTAAACTGAACGATTCCCATAAAGAAGTAATTACCGTCATATCGCAACTTGCATAAAGCGCAGCTAGCACTTCCTCATCGACGATATAACCGAGCTGACGTATTGGAAAATGCGGAACCATCGGGAGAGTATGCAAATCTTGTTTTGGACCAAATGTAACAAGCATGATATTTTCTGCTCCATTTTGCATCACAAGCATATCTAGTGCTTGTACAAGGTGTTCAAACCCCTTTCGCGTCGCTCTGTAATCAGCACCAAAGAGAATGGTCACCGCATTTTGGGGTAAATGAAACTGCTTTCTTGAATGTATTCTGTCTCTCTTCTTAAAAACGTTTGTGGGTACTCCATTCGGGATTACTGCGATAGTATGTTCCCGAAGCAGCAGACTCTTCTTTGCGCAATTCTGCATCCATCTGCTCGGAGTCACAATGGAAATGTGCTGTCCCTGGTAAGCCTCTTTCTTTCTCTCAACAATCCTCCTCGAAAGATCATTGAGGTTTTGAGATTGGAGGGCAGGGCAGGCACCACAACCACTGGCATACCGCGTACATGCTCCAGGAACATGACAGCCTCCAGTAAACGGATTGGCATCGTGCAACGTCCAGACTATGGGTTTATGCTTCATTGCAGAAAAGAATTCTGCATAATCAACCATACCCGCTATCCAATGCAAATGGATGATATCTGCCTCCTGAACAAGTGGATGGCTGCTAATACGATAAATAGATTTATTCGTGGTGTAGTAGAACCCACGGGATAGATCGTAGGCCTTGAGCTCTGCGACAATAAACCTTTTGCGAATGTTGTTTTGTACCCGATTGAATATCGTATTGTTCCGTACCAATGCTGTCACATCACTATCAGATGTGCTGCGATGCAAAACCAGCATCTTAGATCCGACACTAATAGATTTCAGTCCATGATGAAGCCTGAGAGCAGCTTTCCCAGCCCCGCCCGTATCCTTGGTACAAATGTGGAGGATTTTCATCGAAAATGAGGGAAGATTTCAGTAACCATCCCAGTGGGTAAATTTGCTACTGTAAAGATAAAATGAAATTCCTCGTGGCACGCCTCATGGCTACTGGCTGTCTGAATTGTTGCCTTACCACCCCTAGCAACTGTATTCCTGCTCTTCTATATTTGTGTTGAATTAAATAATACCCAAATTCGGCGAGACGTGGCCCCCACACATGTCGCCTCGCTGCATTGCTAGCCAGTAGTTCCCATAAAGCCCAAAGCTTCCTTATATCTTTTGATTGTAACTCCCTCCCAGTGATATTTAACGACTCACGCCGACTGTGGTACGTCCACCAAAACCGCTGATACGCGTTGGTATCCAGATATTGGTGATTCAGGCTTGATTGCACAGCATTTTGCGAAATGATGTATGCTAATCGCATCTGCGCTTGACGATGCTTTTGTGAAATACTCGTCCCGTGACGCCGGTGTTTCACGAGAACTTTTCGTAGACTCTCCAGGTGCGATATTTCACTAAGACGCCACCAAAGATCATAATCCTGAGCATATACGTAAGATTCATTATAACCATTGAGTTGTTGTAGAAGAGATGTTCGTACTGTTGCGGTAGGACTATAAAAGCTGCAATCGTTTATAAGGAGATCTGCTTTAATAATTTCATGCCCCACACGTACTCCCATATGTCCCAATGATTCACCGCTACCATCAATGATTTCCATTGCACCCCCTATCGCACCGACTTCTGGATGGACATCGAGATAGCGGACCTGAAGCTCCAGACGATCCGGCAATGAAATATCGTCTGCATCCATACGAGCTATATATTGCCCACGTGCGAGTGCTAGTCCTCTGTTTAACGAAGAGGTCAGGCCCAAATTTTCTCCGTTCTGTACAACAATAAATCTGGGGTCTCGATAGTCGAGTAATATTTCTGCAGTACTATCGACAGACCCGTCATTGATAATCACACATTCATAATCTTTGAATGTCTGATCACTAATACTATCCAGCGCCTGGCGCAAGAAGCGCTCTCCGTTGTATACAGCAAGTAATACTGTGATTTTTGGATGCTTTGACATTATATAGTATTGCAAAAACTTTTATTGAGTCTCTCAAACTTTGTATCTCTATAACAAATATTATTCAACAGAACCGAATCCTCGTTGACAATGAATGAGCGCTTGCCAGCTTTTGTTGCCGGGATATCCTGTACAAAATTGATGCGTATTTCCATACCAGTAGCAATCTGCGCCAAACCTTTTTTGAATCGCTCAATTTCATCAGAAGAGCACCAGCTATTCTTTACAACATTTACTTCTAAAACATAACCTGGCTTTTGCACATATTGCACTGCCCGTATCCCGTCTTTGAAATCATTCTTATTTTTATCTACCCCAACCAAGCCAATGCCGTGGTGCAGCAAGAAAGAGGGGCTGATGACGCCCGTCTTTGTTATGATAAAATCGTTTGCCCTCCCACGAACAGCAATGAGCGGCAGCGCCCTCCCGCAGAGGCATCTTTCGGTAAGAAATCTGACCGCATCACCATTTTGGTATCGAATGAATGGCAGAGCCGTATTCCATAAATCCGTTACAATCATTTCTCCGTCAACATCTTCGATGATTGCACGCTCCATACAATAATGAAGACCCTGATGTGCTTCACATTCCCAGGCACAGGCCCCGCCATCGTTGCAGCAATATTCTTCAAAAACTTCGCACTGGAATGCTTTTTCCATCGTTTTCCGTTGAAAGTCATATAAATTTTCAGATATGGGATTAACGGATTCAATCCTATGACATTGGATACTGTTCTCTAAACAATACTTCGCCAAGAGATAAAGCGAGCCCACATATCCTCTCAGATGCTGTGGCCGAAACTGCAATAAGGATTCAACGTTTCTCTGGAGACTTTCTGTGCATAGATCCCCCATGAGATTGAGTACATTCTTCTTTTTTACTACTCCTTGAGCGGAAGAAATAACCGCCAAGCGTTTCCCTGGGGTATATCCATTCCACGACCAGCCCCGCAAATGCGCCTGACGTCGAACTCGCATACTTTCCTGAGAATCATAATACTGCAAGGATGTACCAGTGGATCCACCGGTGTAGAGCGTATCTGCAATTGCTTTCTCATTAATAAAATCTTTATTTTCCTGAAGCTCCTGCCTGGTCGTAATCGGCACTTTCCACAAATCCTCTTTTGTTCTGATATCTCTTGGTTTCACGCCCGCTTGATCGAATTTCTTCTTGTAACCAGGAATATTCGCATATGCATATTTGATTATTTTGAGAAGACGTCGGTTTTGGAATGCTTCCAGCTCATCTATGGACCACCACTGGCTTGCCAGTAAATCGGGACTGCTATATGCAGATCCTTTGCTTGCCATGCTTTTGGTAAGAATATTTAATCGCACAAGCTTGTGATACTAACGTAGTAATATATTAAACACCAATTCTCTGAAGAATTGATCAAAAAAACATTCTTGAGCATTAATCTACATACGCACCAGATCGGATACTCTTTCTATGGAATCTTTAGGTGCCGATAGGAGCAGAACTTTGGCAACATCTGATACATAATAAAATAGCTTTGTTCATTTAACCACATTCCAATCACATATGCACCGCAGAAGACATGCTTGTGACCGGACAACGATTGCACATGTCCTCAAAAAGAATCTGCAACCTCTTTGCTGATTCACTCACCGAATAAAATTGCGCCTTCCGGGGCAGCTTTTGAGCTATTTGCATCCTAAAATGATTATCCTTGATTGTTTTCTCTATCATTCTCTGCATAAGAATTGTATCACGCCATTTGGAAGGACCATGCAATGGAGGAAGAAACAATTCGTAATCTTCGCCCAATAATTCCGTTCTTGCTTTAGATCGGCCAAGAACAATGGGGACGCCGCAGGCTGCTGCTTCAATTACTTTCTGATTGCCCCAGTAATCCCACATGCTTTTGTACTGTGACACCACGATCAAATCGCATGCCGAAATGACATAAGGCATATCCTCATATGCGAATTTTGCAATTGTCGTATTTGGCAAATTCTCCGGCAATGTTTCTACATAATTGGTGTTAATCCCCAATACTAACCTTATGCCTGGGTATTTTTTAACCAGATGCGGCAGAAGATGAAACAAAGCATGCGGATATGTATATGATGTAAGCTGACCAAAATATCCAATAATAAAATCTCCTCCAAATGACTGACGAATAGCAGTTGTTTTTGCCGAACACTGCAATGGCACAAATTGATTTCCTACCACCTGATGTATTGATAAAGCATTAGGTGTCTTGGGGAGATCCAGATGGGAATGATTGGCTTCCTTCCCTTCTCGCAACCATTGTGCCCATATCTCTGTAGGAGTAACTACTGCAGTAGCATGTTGATAGCAATACTTGTCATAAGGAGTTGCGAACCACAATTTGGGCTTACCGGCAGGAATCGCCCTAAAAACATTGGGGTTCATCCGAACATAGTACATGTCATAATCGTCTGTCACTCTTGTTACAGGGAATCCTGAATAGTTGATGAGCCCATATCCCTTTTTATGGGGATCAAACCTCGTTCCGGAATAATATACTTCTGCAAACTGATTGAATGCCGTCAGCATGTTAATTTCATTTATGTGATCACCTGAAATCGGTGACAATGTCTTACTTGACGTATACTGGCAGTATATTTTCATAGGATGGAATCAATTTTGCAAATGCGATACCTTCGCCCAATAATTCCGTTCTTGCTTTAGATCG
>JBAYNS010000086.1:0-5496 GCA_041678625.1 Candidatus Peribacteraceae bacterium | reverse complement strand
CCATGGCCGTTGCGGCATACGGTATTGGAACGCGGGTGCTCAGTTTTGTGCTCATTCCGGGAATGGGGCTCTCTATGGCAACATCCACATTGGTGGGGCAGAACATCGGGGCGGGGAAACCCGATCGCGCGGCGCAGACGACCGTTATTGGATGTCTTCTGGCATTTGCCGTGATGCTTGGTTCAGGTGTTCTGCTCTTCTTCTTTGCAGAACCGTTCGCTGCGTTCTTCATTCCTCAGGGTGCAGAGGCTATCGGACTGAGCGCCACCTTCATCCGCGTCATCTCTCTTACATTCGGCTTTATGGGGATTCAATTGGTTATCAACGGAACATTCCGCGGAGCAGGACAGACTGTTGTCTCTATGGTATTGGCCATCGTTTCGCTCTGGGGCATACAGTTCCCCGTTGCCTATGTACTCTCTAAGCACACTGCACTGGGCCTGGCTGGTATTTGGTGGTCCTTTACCATTACAAATGTATTGGCAGCCATTATTGCCCTGTTGTGGTATGCACGCGGCGACTGGAAAAGGAAGAATCTGCTGGCTGAAGTGCCACTGCAGAAACGCGTACTGGAAGAAGTGGAAATCGAGGAAGGAAGATCCTCGTAGATCACTGATGATGAGAATATATGCCACCGTATTGTTTTGTGGCGAATCCTTCTTTCCACGCAGAAGAAAGAGCGAGTATCATTGATGAACTGTCATGCAGTACAAAATTGCACCATTCATCGGCATTTTCCTCTGTGCTTTGTTTCTGCCTGCTGCAGTTGCAGCACAGGATGCGACTGCACACGAAACAACGCTGCAATATCTGTATCAGCAATATCTGAAGGATACGTCAGACGAGTACATCCTGAAGAGAATTGAGAACGAGAAGGATGCTATCCGCGGCATTGCAGAAGAAGAGCTGCAGAAACTGGTGACCCCGCCGACGGAGGAATCGGAACTGGCACCTTCGGAAATTCCCAAAGCGCTCGACCGCCAGAAGAGTGTCGTCACATCATTACAGGAGCGCCTGAGCGAACGACGTGTTGACCTGGATCTGCTTACGGCAGAGGAAAAACGATTCTATCTGAACCAGCAGGCACAGACCGGAAATGCTGAATCGGAAACGTACCGCCTGACGAAGACACATCCGGAACTTTTGGCGAAAAAAACCATTCTGGAAGTGCGCATCTCCGTACTGGAAGCACTCTTAAAACAGCAACAGGACCGTCTGAGCAAGCTCATTACTGAACAGCGGAAAATTCAATTCGAGTTCGTCATCCTCATCGGAAAATATCTGCTCATCCTCTTTATCATTTGGTTAATCGAGCGAACAATTCGCACGAACATTCTCACACACATCCGCAATACCGATAAACGCTACACCGTTACCAAGATCTTCACGGCAGTGGTGTACATCGGCGCGATACTCTGGCTTCTGGGAACGCTGTTCGCCAATCAACCGAGTATCCTGGCTTCTTTTGCCATTATCGGCGCCGGACTGGCGATTGCCCTGCAGGATGTTGTAAAGGATGTTCTGGGTTGGCTGATGATTCTACAGAGCCGGCTCTTTTTGCCGGGCGACCGCATCACCATCGGCGGCATCACCGGCGAAGTGGTGGATATCGGTATGCTGCGTACGCGCCTGCTGGAAGTGGGCATTCCTCCGTTGAGTGTGCTGGAACACACGGGAAAGATCCTCACGATTCCCAATGCGCAGGTCATCACGCTGCCGCTGACCAATCACAGCACCACATCGGATTACGTGAATGCCGAAATGCGCATCACCGTGACATTCGAGAGCGACTGGCGTGTTGCAAAGGAATTATTGCAAACAGTGATACAGGAAGAAACTGCCGCCTTCAGTGAACAGGAGAAGATTCAGCAACTGCGCAGGACCCGGATGATGTACATGCAACGCCAGATCGTGGGACCGCGCATCTACACGCAGATTGCCGCGGATGGCGTGGAATTCATTCTGCGTTTTTCCGTTCCCCTTGGGGAAAAGTGGCTGGTGCTCACCAAGATTTCCGAGAAGATTCTGGAACAGCTAGAAGCAAAACCACAGGTGGAACTGGCATACAAGACGTTCCGGTACTACACGGGTCCGCACGACCAGCATCAGTAGCATACAATGCTATACTCCACTCTGTATGAGCTGCCCTATCAAAATGTGCAAGGGAGAGGAGATCGCCAACAGTATCACGCATGCCATCGGCTTGGGTCTTTCGGTGGCTGTTCTTGTCCTGCTCGTTGTCTGGACAAGCCGCTATGGCGATGCGTGGCAGATTGTGAGCGTGAGCATCTTTGGCGCCACACTGGTGCTCCTGTATCTGACATCTACACTTCTACACAGCTATGCAATTTTCAGAGAAAGGGATCTGCTGGAAGTTCTGGACCGCACCGCAATCTATTGGCTGATTGCCGGCACGTATACGCCCTTCATGCTCACCGCTCTGCGCGGAGGGTGGGGATGGAGCATTGCCGGAACAGTGTGGGCTCTTGCCCTCTTCGGTACGCTCTTTGTTCTGTTCTCTAAGAAGAGATTCTCGAATGCTTCATGCATTCTCTATCTCTTGATGGGATGGCTTATTGTCATTGCCATCGTGCCCGCTGTGCAAAATCTGCCTCTGGCAGGATTACTCTGGCTGCTTGCCGGAGGTCTTGCATACAGCGGCGGTGTCTTCTTCTTTCTCAGTCCAAAGCGCTTCCGCCACACTCTTTGGCACTGCGCTGTATTGAGCGGCAGTGCCTGCCACGTTCTGGCTCTTGTTATCGTTCTGCAATCCTGAGAGACACAGCTACATCCACTTCTTCCAACGGAAGAAGAGTGCCATGCCGATACCGATCGTCGCCATGAAAATCAGAACAGCTGGGTACCCCCATGGTGATTGGAGTTCCGGCATGTGCTGGAAGTTCATGCCGTAGACCCCGGCAACAAATGTGAGCGGGATAAAGATGGTGGCGACAATCGTGAGCACTTTCATCACCTGATTCATGCGGTTGCTTACGATGGAGAGGTAATTGCTCAGCATGTTCGTGGCCATATCGCGATACGTTTCCACCGCATCAATGATCTGAATCGCATGATCGTAGACATCGCGCAGGTACGGCTGGGTCTCCGCTTTGATGATGGAAGTTTCTTCCGGTCGCAGATGAATGAGCACATCGCGCAGCGGCCAGACCGCTTTGCGCACGAACACAAGCTCACGCTGCAGATGGTGAATAGCTGTGAGCGTGCTGGTATCCGGCGCTTCCAGGAGTTCCTTCTCCAATTCTTCTATGCGATCTCCCAACTGACTGAGGATGCCGTAGTATCCGTCTACAATCGCATCGAGCAGACGATAGGCCAGATAATCCGCTCCCCGCTCGCGGATGGGCCCTTTGCTCTGCCGCACGCGCTCGCGGATGTCATCAAAGACATCCTGCGGCTTCTCCTGAAAGGAGAGAACGGCATTCTCCATAACAACAAGACTGATCTGTTCCACATCCAACGAACCCGTTGCGGGATCCATTTGCAGCATTTTTGTCACCACGAAAAAGTACTCGCCAAAATCTTCTACCTTGGGCCGCTGCGCCGTACTGACAATGTCTTCGATGAGCAGAGGATGAAAGTGCATCGCCTGACCGATGGATTCAACGAGCTTGGTATCGTGAATGCCGTCTACGTTGACCCACAGAACTCCTTTCTTCTTCTGCAGAGCCTCCAACTCCTCTGCCGACGCAATTTCCTTCTCTTCATACGCATCGGCACTGTAGTGCCACACGGTTGCACGCGGCTGCACTGTCCTCTTGCGGCCTACGTGCACAAGCGTGCCGGGAGGCAGTCCGCGTTTTTTGGGGTTCTTCAGGAAAAACGGAATGGTGGGAAGAGTAATCATGACACCATAGTAGGACGTGCATGTGCATGAGGAAAGATAGGCATGCCATCAGTGGAGCAACCTCGCCATCGAACATTGGTGCTGTGTTGCGCCGGCAAATCTGTATACTATGGTGCACTTTCCCCTTCATTCCATGAGACTCGCTCCCTTTGGCTTCGCGATTGCATTCGCATTGCTCACCGCATGCAATGCAACAAAACCTCTTGAGGAAATTCCCCAGCAGCCACCGGAACCCGCGCCGGTTGTGGAAGATGAAGGCTCGAACAACATTTCCGCATCGGTCGATGAAACTTTTACCATCGCTCTGGAGAGCAATCCTACAACAGGATTCAGCTGGCAGTACGAAGCGGATGATGCGTACGTGGAACTGGTGGACGAGGTCTACGAGCAGGGCGGCGCACCGGGTATAGTTGGCGCCGGCGGCGTGCAGACATTCACGTTCCGTGCAGTTGCCGCAGGAGAGACCGTGATTACCCTGAAGTACATGCGTCCATGGGAAAGCGTACAGCCGCTCGAGACGCGCATATACACGGTAACGATTGCGGAGGAGTAGTGCATTGCTGGTCGTGTAACGTTTGACTTGCTGCATCGTAGATACTTCTGCACGTTGCCGCAGGAGCCCATGCGGCGGTGCCGGGCTATCGTTCCTTCTTTATACTGATGCCGATGAGTAGTGCATCCATCAACGACGCCATTGCCGCCTGTAAGGCCGGAGATCTGTCGGCATTCGATACTCTGTATACAGAGTACGTTGAACGCCTCTACGGCTACCTCTATCGCCGCACGCTGCACCGTCAGACGGCAGAAGATCTGACGAGTACAACGTTCCTGAAGGCACTGGAACGCATTGCGCAGTTCAATCCAAAGCGCGGCACGTTCTCCGCCTGGCTCTACGGCATCGCTCGGAATACGCTCACGGATCACTTCCGCACACACCGTACGCACGCGGATATCCAGAATATCTGGGACCTTGCATCGGATGACGATACGCGTGCACGGACAGATGCCGTAATCAATGCGCAGAAGATCCACGATGCGTTGCGCATACTCGATCCTCTCAAGCGTGAAATCGTTCTCCTGCGCGTGTGGGAAAACCTGAGCTACCGCGAGATTGCCCAGATTGTGGGTAAATCCGAAGGCAATTGTAAAACCATATTCTGCCGCGCGCTTGAATCGCTGCGCGAGGAATGCGGCCCCTCGCTCCTGACCATGATCATTCTCTTCCCCTTCCTGCGATGAAAAATTTCGACATTCAAACCATTCTGGCGGACCTGTATACCATTGATCCCACACTCAAAGATCATGAAGCGGAACTCATTCCGCTCATCGAAACGCTCTTAAAAGAGCGACCTGACGCCAAGCCCGATAAGCACTTTGTCCAGACACTCCGGCGCATGCTCCATGCCAGAAGTCAGGAGCTTGCGAACACTCCTTCTGTTTCTTCCACTCTCTTCCCCTTCTCTACCATGAAGTTCGTTTATGCCATTGCCGGCGCACTGGTCGGTATCGCCATTACGGGACCCGCTGTGTATTTTTCTCTGAACAATCCGTCTGTTCCTTTTGAGGAAGAACCATCCGGCACACTCTCCTTCTCCGTTCAGGATGAAGCCCCGCAGGCATTCGGCACTCTT
>JBAYNS010000085.1:0-5633 GCA_041678625.1 Candidatus Peribacteraceae bacterium | reverse complement strand
GAGTATTGCGGGGATGGGGTAGACAACAACAATGACATGGAAGAATGTGATGATGGTGCTGCCAATTCCGATACAGTCCCCGATGCCTGTCGTACGAATTGTGTATTGCCTATCTGTGGAGACAACGTGATTGATAGTATGGAGCAATGTGAGGTAGATGGAGACTGCCGGGCAGAAGAGACCTGTGATACAAGTTGCCGATGTCTTTCTGCTGCTACTTGTGGCAATGGTGTTATTGATCCTGGGGAAGTCTGTGACGGTACTGATTGGGGCGATATCACAAGTTGCACGGATTTTGGTAGCTTTACGGGCGGAATGTTGTTCTGTGATACGCGCTGCCTCTTTGACACTTCTGCATGTACAGGTGGCACTACTGGTTTCTGTGGTGATGGGATTGTGAATGTAGGAGAAACATGTGATGGAGAAAATTGGGGCCATATTCTTCAATGTACTATCTTCGATCACTTTACAAATGGCGAACTCTTCTGCGATAGCGATTGTCACTTTAATACTGCGAATTGCACTCCTCCTACCTGTGGAGATGGAATCATACATCCGACTCTCAATGAGGAATGCGACGATGGCAATCTTATTAGTGGAGATGGTTGTTCAGCGCTCTGTATAGAAGAACATAGTTCTTCCTCAAGTTCTTCTTCCTTTATTAGTAGTTCAAGTGTGTCTTCACAGATTTTGTGTGGTGTTGGTTGCGAACAGCTCACACAGGAGGAATGTACAGCACAGCACTCAGAATGGAGTTGGGCGAACGGTGGAATTGTACAATCTTTGCAAGGTCGTTCGATATTTACACGATTCTTAAAATTCATTGCCAGTATTGTGCTGCCGACTGAAAACCGGAAGAATGACATGTTGGCACAGAGTGACACTATCGGCTGCTGCTGCCCACCAGAGCAAAGTTCTTCGAGCAGTTCATCGTCCTTAATATCTTCATCCAGCAGTACCAGCTCTTCCACCTCTTCTTCTAGCAGCATCAGCTCATCTTCTTCCAGCTCTTCCTCTTCTATTGCACCAGTCTGCGGAAATAGCATCGTGGAAACAGGAGAAGAGTGTGATGACGGTAATACAGAGATGGATGATGGTTGTTCGGACACATGTGCTTTGGAAGATGGGTTCGTTTGTGGTGAAGCAGAGACAAGTCCTGATGGTCCTAGTATCTGTACTCCCATTTACCCGGGCTTGCCAAAGTCCACATGTGGCAACGGCATCATTCAGGGGTCAGAAAAATGTGATGATGGAAATATTACCAAGGACGATGGTTGTTCAGATTCCTGTACTGTAGAAGATGGATTTGAATGTACAGTCGAAGATAATCATCCCGATGGCCCCAGCATATGCAATCCTATTATTCCGGATATCCCCACTGCCATTTGTGGCAATGGTACGCAGGAACTTGGTGAAGAATGCGACGACGGCAACCTGGCGAATGGCGACGGATGCACCTCTTCATGCACAGAGGAACCCTACGAGCGCGAGTGTGGCAACGGGGTTCTGGAGGGTATGGAAGAATGCGACGACGGCAACAATACAAACGATGACGGTTGTCGCAGTGACTGCAGGATCGAGCGTGAAATTTGCGGTGATTACATGGTGATAGGCAATGAGGATTGCGAGCCTCCGGGAACGGCATACTGTGACAGTAATTGCCGAGTCCGCCAGGATGTCAGTGTTCCGGATAACGGTGGACGTAGGAGTGTTAATTATTGCGGAGATGGCATCATGCACCGCAACGAACAGTGTGAATACAACTGGCAGTGCATTACCGGTGAGGTCTGCATCCATTGCGCTTGCCGTGATCCTCTGGAGGTATCGCAATTTACCTCTTGTGGCAATGGAACGCTGGAAGGCGCAGAAGAATGTGAAGCAGACTGGCAATGTCTTTCCAATCAATGCTCCGCATGTCGTTGCATCGGTGAACCAACACATTCAGCGCCAGAAGAAGAGGTCATCGAACCGGAACCGTCGCATCCTTCTCCGGTAACGCCAATACCTGTGGTGCCACAAGAGTCTCCTCAACAGGCCTGCGGTAACGGCATCCAGGAAGCGTCAGAAGAGTGCGACGATGGCAATGTCCTTCCAGGAGACGGTTGTTCCCCCACATGCACTACAGAGGTTGTTGCAGGCCCTTCCTGCGGCAATGGCATAGTAGAACTCTATGAACAGTGTGATGACGGCAACAGTAATAGCGGGGACGGCTGTTCTCCCACATGTTTCATAGAGATCACACAGGTGGCGCAACGCGAAGCCTTCTGCGGAGACAATGTCCTCGATTCTTCCGAAGAATGTGAACAGGACTGGCACTGTTCATCAAACAAGTGCGTTGCCTGCCGATGTGAGAACAGCTTTATCTGCGGCAACGGCATTCCGGAAGGAAACGAGGAATGCGACGATGGCAACCTGATCCCAGGTGATGGCTGCTCCATCAATTGCACTGTCGAGAATGCACAAACCACCTCATCCACCCCTCAGCAACCTCAGCAATCACCCATTGCAACAATCATGCCTATTGCACAAACGCACCCCCCAGCAGGGAGTACCGGCCCTGCCGCATTGGTTATCATTATCTCCGGTGCCGCCGCCGGCGCAGGATGGATGCGCAAAAAGAGGCGGCATAAAACAGAGTCGGTTTAAGAGCCCTAAGGGGATTCCGTTAGATCGTGGATGCGGCTATCGATCTTAATTACAGCTTTTCCTTGAAGTACAGTTTCACCCTTTTGATTCTGACAATTTGTGGATAGAACAATGTGCTGCTTTTGGTCTAGCTTATCGATTACTTCAAAATTCGCCTGAACAGTGTCTCCGGGGCGCACAGGCAGGAACCAACGCAATTCTTGAGAGAGATAAATACTTCCCGGGAATTGTTCAGCAAGGAGCGCTGAAATCAGGCTGCCTGCGATCATTCCATGCGCGATGCATCCCCCAAATACCGTGTCGGCAGCGTAAGTTTCATCCAGATGCAGTGGATTGTGATCGCCTGTAACATCGGCAAATTGCCGAATGAGTTCTTTTGAAACAAGAAGGTTTTTGGTGGCAGTCATCCCGATAAAAATATCCTTGTATTTCATTGTTAGAACCAGGTAGAGACATCAGCAACGTTTTTGCGTTCGCGTGCATTCGGTTGCTGTGCCGGATATCCCACGGCAAGAAGAGCGACAAAAGTATTTTGCGGAGAGATGTCTAAGAGTTGTTGTAGAGCACATGCGCTCTTGGGATGCGTGGTTATGATACCTGTCCAGCATGTTCCCAGACCGAGCTCCAGAGCGGCCAACATCAGGTTTTGTATGGCGGCTCCTGAGGAACTGTGCGCAAAAAGACTCTCTTCTGAGGAAACAGCAATGAGCGCAGGAGCTGTTTCCAAAAATGAAAAAAGACTGCCGGAAGTAAAACGTTCGACCATTTCTTTACAGCGCTCTTCTCCCATCTTATCAAACTTAACCTGAAGTTCCTGCTTCCGTGGGCTGTAATAGTGTTTACCAGCTTCTACAGCAAGTGCAGTGATTTGTTCTCTTAATGATTTCTCTTGCACGATAGTGAAGTGCCATGGTTGACTGTTTTCCGCAGAGGGGGCTTGTAACGCTGCCTCAATGAGTGATTCGAGCTGCGCACGCTTTGGTTTCTGAGTGGTAAAACACCGTATGCTGCGTCGATTATATATCGCTTTCAGGATGTTCATGATTCCATAATAACACATAGATAATTGTCTATATTTGCTATAATTATCTTATGGAAGAAAAAAAGCGTGTTGTTGTTATTACAGGCAGTAGCTCCGGTATTGGCTTTGCAATTGCAAAGAGATTTCTTAGCAAAAATCATCGTGTGGTGCTTAATGGTCGTCATAACGCAGAGGACAATACGGAGTTGCAAACATTGATTGATGGCAATCTAGATGCTCTCTACGTTAAAGCAGATGTCTCTCAGTATGAGCAGGCAAAAATGCTCATTGATACTACTATCAATCACTTTGGACGACTTGATGTGCTGGTTAATAATGCGGGGATTATCAAAGACCGATTCTTTCACAAGATGGAAGAAAATGAATGGGATGAAGTGATTCGCACAAATCTTTATGGAATCATTAACTGCTGTTATGCATCAGTGAGTTTTATGCGTACACAGGAAAGCGGATCTATCATCAATATGTCTTCAGTGAGCGCAGTCATCGGTAATTTAGGACAAACAAGCTATTCTGCTGCAAAAGCCGGGATTCTTGGTTTTACAAGGAGTCTGGCAATGGAATGTGCTGCGAAGAATGTTCGGGTCAATGCTATTTGTCCGGGACTCATTGATACGCGCATTCTCGAAACAATTCCAGATGCGGCCATGCAGGATTTTTTACAGAAAATTCCAATGAAACGTTTAGGACTTCCTGAAGAAGTAGCTGACCTAGCCTTCTTTCTGGCGTCTGATCGGGCCAAATATATTACCGGCCAGACAATTCATATTAATGGAGGGTTGTATATGTGATGTTGCATTATATGTGGACAGCGTACAATTTTTCCTATGCAGGAACGTCTCCAGAAGATTCTCTCGGCACGTGGCATTTGCTCGCGACGCAAAGCAGAGGAATACATCGGGCAAGGTCTTGTGAAAGTGAATGGCGAAATTGCATCAATTGGGCAGAAAGCAGACTCAGAAATGGATAAGATTGAAGTTGATGGCAAAGTTCTCGAGGAACGTGCAGAGATGCTCTACTATGTCATGAATAAGCCTGTCGGCATTGTAACGACAAATGCAACGCGACGGGATCAGAAAACTGTGTATGATTTGCTACCGAAAGAACTACAGGGAAAAATCTTCCCTGTTGGGCGTCTGGATAAAGATTCCTCCGGTCTTTTACTACTTACGAACGATGGGGTTCTTGCGTATCGGCTAACGCACCCAAAGTTTGATCATGAAAAGGAATACGAAGTTTTTGTGGAATGCCCCATTACTGATGGTGCGCTCAAAAAATTAGAAAAAGGAATTACAATTTCCGGGGAGAAGACAAAGCCTGCTGGCATCAAGCGACTTGGAGACTCAAAATTCCGCATTACGCTCACAGAGGGGCGTAACAGGCAAATTCGTCGCATGTGTCAAAAGGTTGGGTGTCCGGTGAGAGAACTCAAGCGAGTAAGGATTGTATGCCTTGTAGATACTTTGCTAGGGCTGGGTAGTATTCGATCACTTACAACAAAGGAGGTTTCAGATCTATTGCATCGAGCGGGAATCCCATTCAGATAGAGGGGAGAAACAAATCTTGTTATACAATTCATACCAGTATTTTATGGCTTCGGGGTGCGTCCCATAGAAACTTTCTTCTTGCTCATGGAGGTTTTGTAGATGTGCTTCAATGTTGTTTATGTTCAGAAGTACTCCAAAATCTTCTGGGATCTTGGCAGTGTCTGTCCCAAAGATTCGGTCCAGAACGAACTCACCGCCAGCCTTGTTTAGATGAGATTCGTCGATGAACCAAAGCATGGATAACGATGGATCTTCGATCGAAGGGATGGGTTCTGTTGTGATGGAGTTGAATCCAGAAAAATCCCAGAGAGGGAAAGGTTTTGTTTCGGGGTACTGCATAGCCTCTTGCTCCAGAAGTTGAACTAATTTACGTTCCCACACATCGTAGAGAGACGAGT
>JBAYNS010000084.1:0-5699 GCA_041678625.1 Candidatus Peribacteraceae bacterium | reverse complement strand
ATGGGGAGATTTTTGCCTCTTTGAGAATTGGCTTTTCTTTGAAGAAAGATACATATGCTCCGGCCAGACTTATATGGCCCATCCGGCAAGATTTTACCTCTTGTCCGGTGAGTATAATTCCTGCCTCCACGGTATCGGTGATCTCGTAGTCATAACGTGCACGACGATTTTGAGCAACGATCTTCATCTTAGGAAAAGGTTGAATGAGACGTTACCCTGAGCCGGGTCGATGGGTAACGTGCACGACGATTTTGAGCAACGATCTTCATCTGTGACCATAGTATGAGGGAGAATGGTGTGCTGTGCGAGAGCGTTTAGCGTGTTCATAAGCCAAAATCATTAATTGACAATAACGCTCAAAAGGGTATTATATTACGTGCTTACGTATCTCTTCCTCCTTCTTTCCGGAGCCGCTCCGGATCTAAGGGCGGCAGCAAGTTATCTTGTCTGAGGGGGGTATAGAAGCATCACTAGGGGCTTTCTTCCCTCTTTGTTACTGGGCGGAGGCCCCTATATTTTTATCCACCAAAGAATAACCGGAATAAAATTTCATCACCCCACAGAAGAACGATTATTGTTCCCAATGCTAAAAACGGTGCAAATGGTAAATGATCTGTCCGCTTTTTGTATCCCGTAAGAATCAGACCAACGCCAACGGTGGCTCCGATGATGTACGCGAGGGCAAGGACCAAAAGAACCCGCGGCCAGTCGCCCACAAGGAGCCCGATTCCCAGTGCCAGAATAATATCGCCACTGCCAACCCATTTTCCGCGGCTCACGAGCCATTGGGCGGCAAAAAATCCGACTGCTACCAGTGGGCCTGCTATGTCCAGTCCACCTGTGAGATATGCATAGACTCCGGCAAGTATGACAAAAGGAATATTGAACATGTCCGGGATGCGCTCCGTGCGCGCATCAATCACAGCAATGACAAAGAGCAACCACAGAATAATCCCCAAAAATAGTGCGAGGAGCGCATGGTGCGATTCCAGCGAGAGGGCGCATACGAACAACACTCCACTCATTAATTCCAGAAACGGATAGAACCAGCCGATTTTTGCATCACAGGAACGGCACCGGCCGCGTAGCGCCAGAAAGCTGAGCAGGGGAATAAGATCCCGCGGCTCAATGACAACGCCACAGGACGGGCAGTGCGAACGTCCGCGGATTGATTTTTTCTTTGGAGATCGTGTTATAAGAACGGAGGCAAAGCTCCCCCATACCACACCGGTAATCACGAAAAGAAGCGTAAGAGGATCTGTTAGATTCATACAGATTATTCTACGCACGTTCTTCCCTGCTGCACAGCTCTAGTATCCGTCGGCGTTGCATCACTGCTGTTGCCGCAAGTGCCCCAAGGACACCCAGCCATAACCCAATTCCGGAATCCGGGAGAGGATTTTCCCCTTCGTACGGCACTCTTTCCATTTGACCCAACTGTTCCTGCCATTGTTCCGGCTGCGGTGTGGTTGTTGCCGGCACCTCTGGTTCTGGGAGAATCTCTTCCTGCGTGTCAGTGACCGATGCATCCAGAACTCCATCTGAGGTTTCTGATTCCGGAAGAACCGCTTCATCGGTCCCGAGTTGCTGAACATCTTCTTCTGTGAGTCGTTCCTCAATTTGCTTAGCCTGATTTGCGATGCGTTCAAGCAGATCGTCTTCTGGTTCTGCATCTGTAGGCACAGGCGCTGCTCCTCTCATATTGGCAATCTCTTCATTGCGCTGCGCTCTGCGCTGATACTGCTCATCAGATTCATCTATGTCCGTCTGGGAAAGCCGAGCTGGCTGCTGCGAGTGATAGACCTGAATGTATGCACGCAGATGAGGAGACACTGACTGGTATCCCAAGTATGCAACGTATGCCACGGCGGCTCCGACAATCGCCCCCATAATCTGCCGGGCAAGAGAGGACTGAAGAAGTTTCATGAATGTTTTTGTGAATATTTCCTCTTATTGTAGCAGAATGTGTGGATTCTTCCAAGTTCTCATCTCCTCGTCTCTTTCCACAACAAGCTGCTCTTGTGTTGTTCCGGCTTGTACGCGGGAATGCGCTCAACCACACAGGGAAGATCATCTTCTCTTATTCCCGGTGGCAATTGCTGATCATAACCGAGGAGAATGATATCCGGCTGCACGGTGTGAACGGGGCGTGCATAGTCTTCTTTATCCCCTAGAAGGACCTGCGCTTTTGGATAGGCCTCCTGCAATGCTTTTCTGCGCATGTCCTCAGTGTGATGAGGAAGCTTCCCTTTGATCTGCTTCACATTCTTATCCCGAGCCACAATGATGGTGAGATCGCCCCGTTCCTGCGCTCGATCCAGAAAGAAGCGATGTCCGGGATGCAAGCCGTCAAAGGTACCAAAGACAAGAACGCGCATAGGCATATGCTATAACGAACGCTGGTTGAAACGAAAAATTGTCCGCGTGAAATACCTGATTTTACCGTGTTCCCAAATCAATGGCGTAAACCCTCTTCTCATCCAGAACGTAGAGTCTGAGTTCATCCGGATCAACATAGAGATCTTTTAGTTCGCCGATTTGCTCTTCTTCCAGAATAAATTGCTTCACGTAGGAAGATTCTCCAGTGGCCCCTCCGTCTGTTGCAACAACTACTCGCGCCCGAACGGGATCGAGGAAGTATAGATTTCCCTCGGCAGCTTTAAAGATCTTTGTCGCATTGCTTAGAGCTCCTTCTGGCATATGCCGGATAGTGAATGGCTTGGCCTCCCCGCGGAATAGTTTCACAACTTCTCCGCCTTCTTTTAGAACGAATACATTGCCGTCAATTGCCATGTCCTTGCCTCCTGTTATGTCTCCGTCAACATTGTACTCGGCAGGAGGAGCATAGCGATTGCTCAGTCGTTCGTACTTGTAAATCTGGTTGTTCTCTGGAGAAAGCACATAGAGGAACCGCAGATATGTCTCAATAGCATTCCCATTAATCCACCCAGCAGGGTCCTCTGTTTTCATAGTGGTCGTTTGCCCTGAGATAATTTCTATCACGCTGCTGTGATCCATTTGAAATACCGTCGTCTGCATTCTGGGGAAGAATGTGCCATTGAGTATCAGATCCTCATCGGAAAGACGCTCGGGTTCGTCCACAGAGTTCAGGAGGACCCTATAGATATCCTGCCGGTCATAGACGACAAGCTCGCCATCTTTTACTCCGATGAGCCCCTGAGCCAGAATATCCGGATTCTTTGCTGAGAGATTGACAATGATGCGCGGCGAGAGCCGTACGATGTTATTGATTTCCTCTTGCTTGAGACGGATGCGATCAAGCAGATCCAGCGCTTCCATTCGGAAGAGCCCGCTTTCGTTATCCATAACACTCTTTGCGCGATCTTCCGCTCTCTGGAGAATGGCATTTGCTTCGTCTATTTCTCCTGTGAGGTGACGCGTTTCTGCTGTGTGGATTTCTTCATCAATCTGCGTCATGAGTTCCTGCAACTCTGCACGCGATTGATTGCGCTGACTAAAGGTGGATAGATTGATCACCGCCCAGACAATCAAAAATACCGCCACCGCTCCGGCCAGAATGAAAAGGTGTGTCCGCTTCTTGCGCTTAGGGTTTTTCAAATCAGAGAGGAGCTTCCCGGGAAGAGCTAACAAACGATCAGGCACGCGGATTGAAGAGAATAATGAGCCGATCTTGGATAGAAGCACTGACGCTGTTGCCTTAACGTTCTGCGTGCGTGCCGGTCGACGGTGCGCTTCCCTGCGGCGCGGCGTGCGCTGGGAAAGAGTTTGAATACTCTCTGTGGCCTTCTTGCCCATGACACGGATCACTGCCAAAGCTGCACGTTCTTTTTCTGCTTCCAGCGCCATGGTGAGCTCCTCCAGAAGCTGATCACCTCGCTGGGAATACTGTGCCAATTGTGCCGGCGTCACCGTACGCAATAGGCGTTGTGTGCTGAAGATGATGACATCGCGCGCTTCAATGGGACCATTGGCGATATGCACAAAAGCTGGTGTTGGTTTGCCTTTGGTGTATTCCGTAATTTGGCTGGCTGCCCCCGAACGGACAATATAGGCTTCTGCCCGTCCGGCATGCGAAACATACAGCATATTGTCCGCACTGATGATGCCGATAATCGCATGAATATCTTCCACGACCCTGGAAACAAAAAGCCCCTTAAGGAGGCCGTTGATTTCCTTCAGGGTTCCGTCGAATCGTTCGCTAGCGCTCCCTTCGGTTTCCAGAAGAGAATTCTGGATCACTGTGACGCATTCTTTCTCCAGAGTTTTTGCATCCTGTGCCGATGCATGAATTTGCATGAGAAGAAGTACGCGCTCGCCGCTCGCGGAATCGAATTCCAGCGAAACCAACGATAGGCCGCTTGCGGACTTGGTAGAGCCTGTTTGTACCTCAACGGTCATGACGGTATAAAAGGCTACCGTTGAGTTGTTCTTTGGGCAAGGTTCTTTCGGGGAATAGGTTTTTGTTTTTGGGAGAATTCCTCTAACTAATCTTTTGTAAAAAGAAGATGTACCGCATATTTTTACAAAAAAAATAGACATAAATTCATTGTATTTAAGCCAAAATATTACATTTTCTATCAAGGATAGGTTGCATATCCTATTGAAAGAGACTACACTGAGAAGCAGTTACATATTCTTTTTCTTTTTTACAAATATTTATGGAACCAGTATCGCAGTCGCCGCAGAAATCTACGGCGAATGGTGAGCGGCAAACACCATCATCCCCACAAAAAGGCGCTCCTCCCCCACAGAGAAAGAGGAGATTTTCACGTCAACGGAACCGCAAGACTCCTCTGGTACAACCGCAGCAACAAAACGCGCAGATTGTGGAACGCGGCTTCCCACTCCGCCTCTATCCTCTTGGAGGATTTGAACAGGTGGGACGGAACTGTTTTGTTTTAGAAGTTGATGGAGATATCTACCTCATCGACCTTGGGCTTCAGTTCCCTGACGAGGAAATGCTCGGCATTGATTACTTGATCCCGGATATCTCTCCGCTTAAGGGTAGAGAAAATCGGATCAAAGCTATTTTGTTTACTCATGGTCATTTGGATCACATTGGTGCAGCACAACATCTGCTGCCTACACTTCATTATCCGCCGTGCTACGGCACCAAGCTTACGATGGCATTCGTCCGTAAGCGTTTGGATGAAGAAAAGATTACATCCAAAGCCCAATTGAATGTTGTCCCCTTTGCTCAGCGTATTCGCATCGGCAAAGTGGAAGTGGAATTCATTAAGGTTACACACAGTATCCCCGATTCGGCTGCCATCGCCATTCATACTCCGTACGGCACTATTTTGCATACCGGTGACTTTAAGTTTGATCTGACACCGACAAACGAAATGCCTGCGGACTTCCAGCGCTTGGCGCATCTGGGCAAACAAGGTGTTTTAGCAATTATTGCCGACTCGACCAATGCCTCCAAACCCGGTCACAGTAAGAGCGAATCGGAAATATCCGAAACACTCCATGGTCTCATTAGGGATGCCAAAGGTCGGGTGATTATTTCCACATTCAGCTCGCTTCTCAATCGTATTCAGCAAATCGTGGATCATGCCCGCACCTTTAATAAGAAAGTATTCATCTCTGGGAGAAGCATGGAAACCAACATCGAGATTGCACAGAACTTGGGATACCTCAAAGCTCCGCGCGGACTCATTCGCAAAGCTGGCCCCGGTATGGATAAGCTCCCGGATAAGGAGGTGCTCATTATT
>JBAYNS010000083.1:0-5707 GCA_041678625.1 Candidatus Peribacteraceae bacterium | reverse complement strand
GTCATTTCGTTTCCACGCTCACCGCAACCGATGTAGACGATCACCTGTGCAGCGGCAAACTTTGCCAAGCTCTGCTGCGTGACGGTTTTTCCGGCTCCGAATGGCCCCGGAATGGCTCCGGCACCTCCTTTTGCTATAGGGAAAAGCGTATCGAGCACACGCGTTCCGGTAGCTAAAGGCTCAGAAGGAATGAGCTTGCGTTTGGTAGGACGAGGAATGCGGATCGGCCACTTCTGCAACATGCAGATCTTTTGCTTTTTACCATCGGTTGTTTCAAGAGTCGCAATAGTTTCTTCAATGGTGAATTTTCCCGATTGAATTTCCTGTACGGTTCCACTCATTTTCGGTGGCACCATGATGCGGTGTTCAATGAGCGTCGTCTCCTGCACCGTTCCGAGGATATCTCCTTCTCCGACGACATCACCTACTTTTGCTGTCGCCTTAAATTCCCATTTCTTTTCCCGACTCAATCCCGGTACATCAATTCCGCGTGGAATGAATGGACTCTGTGCTTTCTGCTCAATGAGCTCCAGTGGTCGCTGAATACCGTCATAAAACGTTTGCAGCAAGCCGGGAGCCAGTTCAACGGAGAGAGTTGTTCCTGTTAATTGCACAGGCTCGCCAGGTCCAATGCCACTTGTTTCCTCGTACACCTGGATGGATCCGGTATCACCGTGCAGTTCAATGACTTCACCGATGAGACTTTCTTTAGAAACACGAACCACTTCGTACATCTTTGCCTGTTTCATGCCTTTCGCCACGACGAGCGGTCCGGCAACTTTGATAATGGTGGGATGGGACATGGGATTAGTGAAGAAAATATTAAAGGGAAATATCGGAATCGGGGATCGGGGATCGGGGAATAGGACTGATTCGTTGTTTCATACTTCCAATGAGCCCATTGATTGCACGCTGTACATGTTGACAGAGGGCTAGTTCCTCAGTCGCCTTGTCTACGGCGAGAAAGTTCAAATCGCGACTTATGAGAATCTGCGATTCCAGTTCGTAGCAGGAGGCACGTGCGATGATATAGAACATTTTCTTATCAGCTGCGCTATACCTTCCAAATCCCTCAGCGATGTTTGAGGATATTGAGACTGCTGCGCGTCGCATTTGAGAGACGAGGCCATATTTTTCATTATCAGGGTATTTCTGTGTCCATCGATAGATGTTCAGCGAGAGCTCGTGAGCTAGCTTCCATGCATCGAGATCAGTAAACTGTTTTACAGTTTCCCTGGTCCCCGATACTTGGTCCCTGATCCCTTTTTGTTGAGCCTGCAATGATAAAGATGAATCCATGGTTATTTTAGGATATCCGATCCCACAGCTTGTTCCACAATGCGTTTGAGTCTCTGTAAGCCATAGCCTGTAGAGCCTTTATGGGATGGAAGGGGAATAATGGCGGGCAAGGCGCCGCGAGCGAGCTTCTTCTCATCATCGGGAGAAATTCCGCTCGCGAGGTCTTCCGTAATAAAAACGATTGCATAGAGGGGGCGTTCCACGCCGTTTTCGTCCGGTCGCGTTTCCTTTTTGAGCCGGAACAATTCTTCCACCGCCTGCTGCGGTTTGTTGACCGGCACAACTTCCACACCCAGCAGGGCAAAACCTGCTACTGCTTCCTGGGAGCCGACGATGGCGATTCTATACTGAGCCATGGGTTACGAGGCGAAATTGGAAGCGGTTAAAAATGGCGGTAAAATACGTTTGATCTCCTGCGGAGACAGCTCATTCATTTTTGCAATGAGTATTGTGCGCAGGAGGGTAAGTTGCGAGAGAGTGATCGCCGCGAAGGCAAAGAGAGGTTCAATAGAGAGAGGAACGTTCCACATGCGGGCAATATCCAGCGCGATGATATGCGCGGCACTGCGCTCAAAATCAATAGGATCAGTAAGAATACTTTCCAGATTTGCAGGGAAGAGCATCCCCAGATCCGAACGTCCTATTGCAACGGTAATACCTTCCGTTGTCCCTTGTGCAAGCTGTTGGCAGGAAATCGTTCCACCTTCCAAAAGGTGAGGAATAGTCTCCTGCGGTAGTGCATTCTGCAAACGCAGAGCTGTGCGGATATTCTTGAGGTCTATCTGATGTGCAACGTACGTGCGAACAAGATGACTGCCACTTGTGCGGGCAAGACGAAGTTGCAGATTGGAAATGTACTGAGCTACAGCAGTTTCAATATCACGGGGAGTAGGATTCTGTAGAGCTTTCTGTTCACGAACGAACGTACACAGATGTTCAGGCAGCCCATTTTCGATCCCTTCCATCACCAGAGATTCCAAAGTCTGTGGATCGTATGCCGTGAATGCCGGCAGCGGCTCTCTGCTTGTTTCTGCATTCAGATTATGGTTTTTCTTCAGCAGATAAGCCAAAAGAGGAGCATCGCCTTCCAGCCACAGAATGCGGAAAGTTGCCTGACGCGAAGCGGGGCACATTTGCTCCACCTCTCCTCGCATCCAGGAACCAATAGCGTTCAAAATTGCGTATCCCTGGCTAATGCCCTGATCAATAGTGCTTGTGAGTTTGAGCTCAGTGAGAATTTTTTCCACCTCCTTCACGCTGTGTGCACCGAGTAAACGATCCACATCGGATTGTGTCATGAACAGGAGTTTTAGAACTCCCATGCGTCCATGCGCAAAAGCGAAGTGCTGGCCGATGAACGAAGATAGTGCAGACATTTATGCGGAAAGAGCAAAAAGCATATGAGAAGTTTCCAACTCCGTTGCCGGACGCAGAACTTCCGAAACCAAATGTTCCAGCGTGCAATCCTGTTCGCGTGTTTGCGACACAAACAAGAATCCTCCTTTTGCGTCAATGGTTTCCCCCACAGTAAATCGCCCCGAATCTGCAAGTTTGGTAAGGAGTTTTTCATGTTTATGCGAAGGATGAATAGTGCCTTTTGTCGTAATGTTTTTCAGGCACGTACGCAAAAGCGGTTCGATTTTTTCATCGGGGAGCTTAGCGAGTTCCTCTACAACTGCGGCATAAGTACGATCCAAAAGTTCACGCTTCTTTTTCAGTTCTCCATTGCGCTCATGCATTGCGGCATGCGTTTTCGCTTTTGCCTCCATCTGCGCTTTGCGCTGAGTCTTCTGCAGAGCAAGCTCTTGCTTCTTTGTGGAAAGCGCGCGTTCACTCTCCTCACGCAATTGCGTAAGGCTGCGCTGATGTTTGGATCGCGCATCAGTAATGCGTCGGTCTGCCTGTGCCGAGATGGCTGCGAGGATGTCTTGTAAGGCCATGAGAATTGGGGTTAGGGCTAGGGCTAGGGGTTAACCCAAGATCCCAGCTTTGAAGCTGTTGAACATGAAGAACGAGATTAGGAATCCAAGCAGAGCGTATGTCTCCACCAAAGCAGCGAGCGTAATTACGCGTCCTGCAAGCTTGTCGTCCTTTGCAAGCATGTGCATTCCGGCGGAACACACTTTTGCCTGAAACGGTGCGGAGGTGAGACAGCAGATGGCAACAGGCAAGCTGGCTACAAAGAGTGCAACACCCTGGCTGACACTGATCGCAACTGTGCCGTTCACTACGGGGGCGTAGTTGAAGATGAAAAGCAGAGAGATCACCATTCCGTAGAGCCCCTGTGAACCGGGGAGCACTGTAAGGGTGATCACTTTGCCGGCGAGCTCAGGCTTCTCCGTCAGAAGACCTGCACCTGCTTGGCCGGTCATGCTAACTCCGATAATAGAGCCAAGACAAGCCAGAAAAGTCGCTGTGGCTGCCCCGATGAATGCAATCGCAAGGCCCCACTGAACTGCACCGGCATGTGTTGCAACTTCTGCAACAACTTCAGCATCTTGTGCCAACGCTACTACTGGTGCCAGTAGTGCTGCGGCGGTAAGAGAAGTAAAGATTTTCATGGGAAAAAAGAGAAGAGAAGTAAGACAGAGTTATAAAGAACGTCGGAATGGAGCAAAGGCTTTTCCGCCGCCCTCAAAGAATTGACTGAAGAATTCAATGAATTGCAGACGACCGGAGTGGATAAAGCTCCCCAAAGTATTCAGAGCAATACTTACCAGGTGCCCAACAAGGCAGATGGCAATAATCACAGGAATACCCAGCCATAATGGGAAAAGTTTACCCATCTGCACGGCAACCTGGTTCACCGCCATGGCAATGGCGCCTGTTACCAGACCCAGCGCGAGCAAACGCAGATAACTCAAACTATTACTCAGCATGCTAATAGCAAGATTTATAACTCCCATAACGCCGACAAGCGGTCGGACAAACCAGCGAGCGCCATACCCTTTCCCCCACACAAGAATAATCAGTGCGGCGATGAGAGAGTACTGTGCGATTTGTTTCAGATCTGGTGGTGCAAAAGCAAAGAAGAGCACAGCGCCCAGCAAAATATGCGGCGTGAAGTTGACCCACAGCGCCTGCACTTTTCTGCCGTGAATCCAATTATGGTATCCGGCTAGGAACATTCCATAGAAGAGATGGGTGATTCCCAGAACCAACGAAAGATTTTGGAGGAACGTAATGCCGGATGATTCGTTTAAGTTCCAGACTTGTCCTAAAAAGAGCAGCTTTCCTTCCGCGGTAGTCCGTGTAAGGAAAGCAGGAACCTGCTCCGGAGCCAGTCCAAACCATCCGCCGAAGGGGATACTGACAACAACGGTAATAAGCCCGCCCAAAAAGAGTAGCCATGCAAGCTTGGCTTCCTGCATTCCTTTGCGACTCCTCAGGAGGTATGTACCGAAGATTACCGCCAGCACTGCTCCGTATCCTGCATCTGTTAGACAGAGTGCAAAGTACAGAGCAAAAAATGGTGCAAGGGAAATGGTTGGATCAATTTCATCATAGAGAGGGAGCCCGTAAAGATTGGTAACGCTCTCAAAAGGAGCAATGATTTTTGGGTTCCGCAGCATCACCGGTTGAATTTCACCGTCATCCGGCTTCACGCGCAATAGAGCAGTAGCAGGGGACATCTTCTGAATCCGGTTTTCCAGATGCGGTACTTCTTTTTTCGGCAACCATCCCAAAAGAGTCACAGTGGTTTCTGTCGCAGACATAGCTTCGCGCGCTGATTGCTTCTGATCGAGCCACTGCAGGTATCGTTGTACTTTGATGAGGTTCGGCAGTTCAACGGAAAGCTGTTTGCGCTTCTCCACATTCTTACGCCGCAGGCTGGCGCACTCTTTAGCTTTCATGAGCGCTTCTTCGTGTAGTTCCCGCGCGTATCCATCCATCTCCGACAGATCAACATTCGTCCAGCCGCGTGCTACGGCAATTTCCTCAAAAGCGTGCATATCATCATTCCATACATGTGCAACGCATGACGTTGATGTACCTGTGGCGCCGCAATCTTCAATTTCCGTTCGTGGGCATGCGGCTGTAAGCGCATCGCGCAGTAGCACAAGTTTGTCAGTGGCGATTACTCCCAAAAGACGCACGGTATTCTCAGTTTTCCGTGGTGCGTTGAGTGGATAAGGCAAAGCCATCCACGGTTCCAAGACCTCGGCGATTTTCTGATTCTCCTTCATCTGAGACTGCGCTTCTGTATCGTTCTCTTCCAAATCATGCAGACGATCAATAATTCCACGAATATCTGTGTGCGTCACTGCGTGCAGAATTTCCCGTTCGGTTGCCAGTTTTGTTGCAACGGCAAGTGTATCTTTTGATGCATTTTCCTTTAGAACACTGATAGCAAACCGAACTTCCGCCGCACGGAATCCGATTTCCGTATGATCAACATCGGGAACAG
>JBAYNS010000082.1:0-5718 GCA_041678625.1 Candidatus Peribacteraceae bacterium | reverse complement strand
GTATGCAAAAATCCGGCATCTCCACCGATGTCATTAAAGTAGAAGACAATAATCAATACTTCCGGATCCAACGGGGCGATTTTTTCGCGGTACGTGGCTACTTCCTGTGTCAGATTATATCCCGGCACGGCTGCGCTGAGCACGCTCCATTGTGGCAGGAGCTGTTGCATTTGTGCCCCCAAAACCTCCGAATCTTCCACTCCGTACCCAAAGGCTACGGAATCTCCCAGTATTGCAATAAGCGGTTTGCTCTCGTCAATTTCCGGTGAACGGAAGCCTGCGCTGTTCGTTGTCACCGTTGCTTTAAACGCTTTCTTCCGAATGTTTGGTTGCAGTTCGTAGCTGATCTGCGGATTTGCACTTACCTGGTAGATGAGAGGGGGATTTGGAGCAGTACGCTGAAGACCTGTTATGCGCAGAGCGAGTTCGATTCCTCCAAAGAAAAGAATGAGACTGCCGAGGAGTAAAGCGAGGTTGATGAAGGTATTGCGCACAGGGGTATTAAAGGCAACCAAGGATAACAAAGCAACCAAGGATTCAATTCTTGTTTATCAAGGGATCCTTGGTTTCTTTGGTTGCCTTAATCTAGCTCAAATTTCTTCAAATAATCCTCCTGCTTGAGCACCCGCTCCTCCGGCATATTTGTCTTCTCTAGTAGGAAGTTCTCGAGCACCAGGTAATCCATGTGCGTATTTAGGAAACAGTTCAGAGCATCTTCCGGTGACCGAACAATTGGCTCGCCTCGAACGTTAAACGAGGTGTTGATAATCACAGGGCAACCTGTGCGTTTCTCGAATGCTTTGATCAGATCGTAGTACTTCTGGTTCTGATTGCGATTGATCGTCTGGATGCGCGCGGATCCGTCCACATGTGTCACAGCTGGAATCTCCGCGCGCTTATCCGGATGCACGTCTGCTACAAGAAGCATGTAAGGGCTGGCGCGATCCAAATCAAAGTAGTCACTCACACGGTCCTCCAGTACAGTCGGAGCGAAGGGGCGGAAGGACTCGCGGAACTTGATCTTCAAATTCACCTTCTGCCAGTTCTCCTTGTTGCGTGCATCCGCAATAATCGAACGATTTCCAAGTGCACGCGGGCCGTACTCCATGCGTCCCTGAAACCAACCAATCACGTTTTCACCCTCCATCAATTCTGAGGCATGGTTGATGAGTTCCTCGTCCGAGAGTTTCTGGTAGGGGAGTTGCTCTTTCTTCAGGAATGCTTCGATTTCCTCATTCGAGAACTCATCACCGAAGTACGCGTGCTTCATTCTGGGGAACTTCTTCCCCTGGTACTTTCTGTACCAGATGGCGAGTGCAATCCCGAGCGCGCCGCCGGCATCACCGGAGGCTGGTTGCACGAAGATGTTTTTGAAGAGACCGCTTCTGAGAATCTTCCCATTCGCCACACAGTTCAGCGCCACGCCTCCGGCGAGACAGAGATTCTCTGACGGTGCGATCTTCTTTGCATGTGTCACGATCTTCATCATCACTTCTTCCGTAAGTACTTGCAGACTGTGGGCGACATCTTTATGGAACTGCTCAAGCTTACTCTCGGGTTTCCTGCGTGGTTGGCCGAGGAGCTTCTCCAATCTGCGTCCAGTCATTCTCAGGCCATGTTCAAAGGTGAAGTACTTCATGTTCAGTGCGAAACTGCCATCCTCCTTCACATCAATGAGCTTGTGCATCTTCTCCACGTACTTCGGTTCTCCGTATGGGGCAAGGCCCATCACCTTATACTCGGCGCTGTTCACTCTAAATCCGAGGTAGTAGGTGATCGCCGAGTAGAGCATCCCGAGCGAGTGCGGATAGTGAATCTCCTTTAAGAGCTTCACGTTAGGGGCTAGGGATTGGAGGCTAGGGATCGGGGATTTATTATTATCCCCTGATCCCTGCTCCCTGATCCCTGCTTTTCCGTAACCAATGGTTGTTGTTGCCCATTCACCAACGCCATCCACCGTCACGATGGTTGCATCATCAAAGCCGGAAACGCCAAAGCTCGAAAATGCATGTGACTCATGATGGGGAATGTAGAAGATATCTCCTTTGTATTTGAGCTCCTTTTTAATGTTGTGCGGAATCCAAAGCTTTTTGGTCATCCACTCCTGCATTGCGTACAAATACTGCATGTAGCCGAGTGGCCAGACTTTAAAAGACTCCTTCAGGATTCGATCGAAGAATTTTGTAAAAGGCTTCTCGTAAAATCCAACAGCACTCAAGTCATCCACCGTAATGCCTGCGTACTCAAACGCGGCTTCGATGGCATTCGTTGGGAACGAATCATCCTGCTTTTTGCGCGTGTAGCGTTCTTCCTGTGCGGCGAAAATGATCTCTCCATCTTTGATCAACACCGCAGCGCTATCGTGGTAGTAACAAGAGAGGCCGAGGATGTAGATGGGTTTACTCATGCATTAAAACTGATACTGCATTCCAGCATCTTCCGGTGGATCGATCCAGTAGGTCTTGGCCGGCTTCTGCCACAGTTTTTTTATGGCGATAATCTTCACAGCAATCCCATAGATACTAAAGACCAGAAGCCAGAGGACTGTGAGGATCACTTTGCTCATCACCATGCCAAGGGCATGACTGAATGCCATCCATCCTTTCCAGATCCATGAGAGGGGCGGAGGAAGCTGCATTGTTAGAAAACCGTGTAGATGAATGGGGCGAGCGGAGATCCCTGCGCAAAAATAAGAATGAGCCCCAGAAGCACGATCATCAGAATGATCGGCAATAGCCACCACATCTTGCGGACCCAGAGAAAGCGCCAGAGCTCGGCGAAGATTGCAAGTTTACTCATGGTGACAGTGTAACAGATTCTCTGCGGCGTTAGAGCATTTGCGCAATGAAGTTCATCAGATTCAGGAAAGGGCTCATAATGCCAAAGACCCATGTAGAGAGAATGGGTATTCCCAAGAACATTCCTGCCAGAATCAGAATGAGCAGAATGGAAGGGCCGCGTTGCATGAAAACTTCGTACGTGAATTCATGCTGAGAAGGAATAAAAGCGCGCAGTATCTTCGAGCCATCCAAAGGGGCGATTGGCAGAAGATTGAAAGCCATAAGTGCCAAATTGATAAAAATGGAACTCTTGAGGATTTGCTCGACAACTTGCATAAGAAGCGAAGGTGCTTGAGTCGGTAACAGCAGGCTCATGGCAGAAGAGCCGACATTTCCGCTATTAATTGCAAAGAGCAGAAAGAACGCCAGAAATGCGAGCACAAGGTTGCTGAAAGGTCCTGCAAGGGAAACGAACATAGTATCTCTTTTAGGATGCTTAAAGTACTGCGGGTTTACCGGAACAGGTTTTGCCCATCCGAATCCTACCATCAGAAACATTACCGCCCCGATGGGGTCCAAATGTGCCAACGGATTCACCGTCAGTCTTCCATCCAATTTTGCCGTTGGATCACCGAGTTTGTATGCCACCATGCCGTGCGCCCATTCATGAATGGAAAGCGCAATCAGAATGGCAATAATGAAAGGAGGGCTGAAAAAGGGCGACATACCTCTACTTTAGCGGGTACAACGCGAAATCCGAAGCACGAAATCCGAGATAGTTTCGGATTTTGATATCCGATACTCGGCTTTTTCTTGAGTACCTGTTTGACGTCTTTCATCCTCGTACGTACTCTTGCGTGGATCCATGGCACGACGCTGCTCAAAAACCGGCAAAAAGACGACCTTCGGTAATACCCGGAGCCACTCTCTGCGTCATACACGCCGTACGTTCAAAGCGAATGTGCAGAAGAAGCGTGTATACGATCCTCAAACCAAAACATACAAAACAATGAAGGTTTCCACCAATTACCTCAGAACTCTCTCCAAGCGGATGCAACAGGGGAAAAAGGTGTGAGTTAATTTAATTCATGAGGTGCCAATGTTCCCTTTGTTTGTATTATTCCTGCCACAGTTGTGTGATCATCATGAAGAAAAACCGCACCACCAAGAAGCTCTTGGCCATTTTCGTCTACGAGCTGTTCGAGTTTCGCAATGCCAGAAGCCGCCCTTTCCTTTTCCTCTGACGAAAGAGGTTTATCGGAATTTTTGCAGAATACTCCTGTGGTATTCTCTGCGTTTTTGCTAGCTTTCCCACCGATATGTGGCGCACTAAAGAGGTGTGTCAGCTTTCCTCTGCATTTTGCACACTGTGAGCCGATAATTTTTCCATTCGCATCAATTCCTTCCGGCGCTTCCACGTCGGGTATTTTTTTGCCTTTATCTTCACATTCAGGATTATTGCAGTAACCGTCAAAGTATCGTGGCATTGAAAAAAAGAGGAAAGAGAGGAGATTGTATGCATGGGAGGTTTTATGTCAAATATCTACAGAACTTTTCTTTTTAAGCTCCATCTAGCCACTCATGTAACTTCTTCACGCGTTGATCTTTGATGGTGCTGTGATGATGTTTTTCTTCCAGTGTTTTCTCCTTTGATCTGCGTGAACGGCGCTGTTTCTGCTTTTTGATTTTAAAGATTGCCTGGGCGCGTTTGGATTCCGCTCCCTTTTTCTGCTCTTCGATTTTCCGAATGAGCAGTTTGTACGCGCTGATTCTGTTCCTGCTCTGTTCGCGGTGTCTTTGCACACGCACAATGGTTTTGGTCGGCATGTGCGTCAACTCCACGCAACTGGATGTTTTATTGATCTTCTGCCCGCCGGGACCCCCTCCTTTCGTGAAGTGCTCCTCGATATCTTCGGGCCTGATCTTCAATTCCTCTGCAAGTGCCAGAATGTCCGATGGCAGTTCAACGGGGAATTCCATAGTTCTACTTTATCTATTTTTTAGGTCTTCTGTACAATCTTCTGGAGTGATATTGTTCCGTAAAGTCTATCTCATAACTCATGAGTCCCAATTATTATACCAAAGAGAGACGTCATTGGTTTCTCATCGCACTTATTGCTGTTGTACTTTGTGCGATGGCTTTACGCATTATGCCGGTTATCAGTGTGTATGGAGAAAGTGATGAAACCATTCACGACTTACTGATTCGTGCAGATGGAGCACACTATCATGGACTAGCAATGCAAATGATCGATAACGGATTTTTTGGATTCTATGACAAAAGCAAGGCAAATAATAAAGAAGGGCGTAGAGAAGATGTCGTAGCTTTTCGTGTGCCGCTATATCCGATTTTCATCCGAACCATCTATGCTGTGTTCGATGTTAAACCGCTTGTTGTTGTTGTCTTTCATGTATTTTTTGATACATGCATTGTGCTGCTGATTTGTCTTTGGACTCAAAAACTTACTGACTCATATTTAACATCTCTAGCAGCAGGCATGTTATATGCATTGAACCCCGCAGTAATACTGATGAATTCATCATTATTTGCAGAAACAATGTTTACAGCAGTGTTTACTGCCACTTCACTTGGATTTTTATGGTGCTTACAGGGCAAACAGTATTGGAAATATATTGTAGCGGGGTTCCTTATAGGAATAACTACTCTTGTAAAACCTATTGAAGTGCTCTTTATGCCGGCATTGTTGATCATGATTTTGTTTTCTTTTAAAAAAGGGAAAAAATGTTTCAGCAAGTCCGTGCGGTATGCATTGTTGTTTAGCATCGCGTTTTTCTTGACGATTGCGCCCTGGCAGGCACGCAATTTGTGGATTCATGGATCATACTCGCTTACATATCAGCAGGGTTTTGACCTGCTTTTACACCGTGCTACATGGGTAAAGACAATCGTGGAAAAAAAGAACGCTGGTGTAGCACG
>JBAYNS010000081.1:0-5722 GCA_041678625.1 Candidatus Peribacteraceae bacterium | reverse complement strand
GCGGTTTCTTTTCACTCACTTCGTGCCTCGCAGGGCATAACCCGTCCGTAGCAGGATCGCCTTTCAATTGAGACGCATTCATCCTCCAGCTTACGCTGGAGGCATCCTGCGAAGGCGGGTAAATATTGGTCCATATATAGTCGATTTCCTTTGTCGGGAGCACAAAATCGTTATAGAGCTTGATGGTGGTATTCATAATCGTACAGAACAGAAAGAGCACGATACGCATCGTGACAATTATTTACGTGAATTTGGATATCAGATCATGAGAATTCAGAACGAGAGTGTTCACAAAAACTTAAAACTCGTATTACAAAATATTCATAGCTTCATACAGAACAATACACAACAAACAGCCCCCTCTCCTCCAGAGAGGAGAGGGTTGGGGTGAGGTTGGACAGACAGAACAACAAACAAAGCCTTCGTCTGCCAGTAGTCATGGGAACAATAAACAATCTACAGCTCCCTCTCCTTCACAAAGGAGAGGGCTGGGGTGAGGTCGGACAACATACAACAAACAGGGAATCTGCTCCGAGTCTTCTTGTCGAAGGGCTTGTCCTGAGCAAAGCGAAGGGGTGAGGTCTGTCAAACAACATACAACAAACAAATCCTTCGCATGAGATTGGGGAAGTATGGTTAGTTCACATTTTTACAGAGCCCTATATTCTCCTGAAGATCGGTGATGTCGCAAAAGTATCCCGTTGGACACAGGACGCCTGCGGTTCCTCCGCAGGGTAACCCTGCACCTGTGCCGCTGTGTGGCGTGCTGCGCGACGATGTGGATTCCGTATTCGTCCACACAATGCTCCGTAGAATGGAGAGCCACTCCTGCTTGAGCAAAGGTACATCTGCATCGTCAGGCCATGGCGTAAATCGAAGAGAGAGAAACGAATCGGTGTCATGGACACGTATCTCCTCAGCACCACTGGATTCATCGATAATGCGTAGAGCATTTCTGCCGCCAATGAGAATAGAGACGCCTTCTGCAGCAGTTTCCTGCGATGAACGGGTAATGGTGAGCACAGTATCCTCGCGATCGCCAACGCGGAACTGCACACTGGTGTTATTTATGCTACTGCGCTGCCAGCGTTCGGGGGCGGTAAAGGATAGCCCCAAGCTCTGCAGACGCCATTCCCGCATTTCCTCCTGAACAGGTGTGGCTTCGGAGACGACAAGGACGGGAAGATCCTGCGAGTGCGTGTTGTACTCAAGAATTCCGGAGAGCGTTACCCGCTTCTGTTCCAGTGCTCTTAGATTCACAGATTGGCTTTCGACGTAATACGCCGGATCTCCATCAATGTAGAGCACATGGGAACCGCGCCGCACGGGGGAGAGTTCTGCAGGGAAGAGTATGCCGTCCACTGACTGCACTCCTTCAGGAAGGGGAGGAACGGGTGCCTCCGCGCAGCCGTACAAGAAGAGGAAGCACACAAGAATCAAAGGCGCAGTACGACACATAGTGCAATCAGTATAGCGAATACAAGGAAATATACAGGAAGGATATTCCTTTTATCAAAGACGCTGAAAAAAGAAAACGACCGCTCCTGGGAGCAGCCGTTTTCATGAAAATGCGTGGATGAGGAAATTGCTTTCCTATTTCTTTTTCAGAGCGTCAAATTCGTAGACGGCGCGACCCACCCTTTTGAAGTACGGCATCTTCTGGAGATTCAGGGAAATAGTGCCGACCTTCACCGTGCGCTGCTTGGCAACCTCCGCAATGATTTCCTTCTTACTGAGTGCTCCCTTTTCTTTCAGAATCTTTTCGATGACATCGGCAACGGTTCCTGGTTCGTAGCCCCATTCGCGCAGAGCGTAGAGACCACGACCAACGAGCACGAACTGCGGATAGCGGATGAGTTCATTGTGCACCGCCTGCACCGTTACATTCTTGTGGTCAAAGCTTGCCTCGCGAATGCGATTGGCGATTTCCATGAAGTGCAGCGGCTCCCCAATTTTCTTCAGGATGATTTCCACTTTGTCGCGAATGCTGCGGGGACGCACGAACCGCCATTCGGTCAGACCCCATCCTTCGGGAATTTCCCGCAGACGATCATCGATCGTCAGGGAACTCCCCAGAAGCTCTTTGCTCGGCATACGCCCGTCAAAGAGATTCATTTTCTGAATTGCAGAGACAATCTCTTCCTCCTTCATGCAGCTTTTGCGCTTCTTGAGGATCTTCACGATACTGTTAACGATCTTGGTAATATCATCCATCGCCAGAGATTCCATGCGCCAGAACGGAACAAAAGTGTTACTGCGTGTTCCCGCTGCCAGTTCTGGATCAATGGAGAACGAGAGTCGCAAAACAGCTCCATCAATGTCTTTGCTATCCTGAATACGCGTAAGGACAGTGGAGATGAGCGCATCTTCCCGCATGACTCCTCCCCGCAATTGCAACACCGATTTGGCGAGCTGATTGACTTCATCCAGCTTGGTTGTGCGCACCGTGCGGCGAAGTTTGCCCAAGGCAATGCTTTCAATTTGGCGAATGCGTTCCCGCGTAACATTGAAGTGCTTCCCTATCTTTTCCAGTGTCTGGCGTTGATTGCCATGCAAGGCAAAACGTTTGTCGATCACCTTGGCCTCCTTCTCTGTGAGAACCAAAAAGAGGTTATCCAGAAGGTCCTGGAGTTTGATGCTGAGAGTGGAAACACCACTCTTTGTGGCAGCGTTTGTGGGGGAAGCAATGTCAGACATGGATGAAGCGGGAAAGAAACAACCCTCTTTGTACCAAAAATTTGACAGATAGGAAAGATTTAGGACAGGAACGAGTAGACGTCTTTAAGGTCATATTGCAGACTAGCATTTTGGTACGGAGGATGTTCAAAGAGCAAAAGGGATCTATTTTAACTGCTTTTAATTATTTGTCAACTGCTTTCCTGTCCAGAAAAACCTGCAGAAGATCGCATGCTGCTGCGGCATCTCCATCATAGAGAGAAGAGCGGGAAGTGGTATACCGTTCATCGAGCAATACGACCTCCACATGTGCCAGAGAGAGCTTCTGTACAAGGGCTTTAACATGCCGTGACTGTGCCCCAGCATCACCCGAAAGGAGAAGAGGGAGTCCGATCACAATCGTACCGGCTTCACGTTCGGCAACAAGTGCACGCATGGCGTCAAGGAGCTCGTCGTCCGATGTGTGTTCCAGTGTTTGCAGCGGCAACGGTACGCGCGTAGAGACATCGCAGAAGGCCACACCTGTGCGCCGCATGCCGATATCAAAAGCAAGAAAGGAAGGCACGGTATGTAGTATCGAAGAAAGCAGAGAAAGAAGCAAAAAGAAGACGACAAAGAATTGGAGCAACTCTCAGCACAACACAGCAACGATGCCGTATCACAGAAGACCCATTAGAGCTTTGCGACGAGCCTGCTTAAGAGAGACTTCTTCCGGGAAGCAGTCTTGCGATGAATGATGCGCTTCTTTGCGGCGGTATCCACAGCTTTGAATGCGGCAGGCAGCAGTTTTTCTGCCTCTGCCTTGTTCCCCGCCTTTGCAGCATCCACAACCTTGCGCACCATGGTCTTCATGGACGATCGGAAGGGGAGAAGGCGCTGGCGGCGCACGGTGTTCTGCCGTGCACGCTTGATGGCGGATTTAATGAGAGGCATAGAGTGCGCAAAGGGTAGGGGATTGCAGGGGTAAGCGTCAAGGAAGAGTATAGAGGTTTTTCGCTGTACTGAAAAAAACGACGCGTACCAGAAGGGGGAAACGCAGAGATCTTCTTGCCGATGATGCGGAGTCATGAGCATGGGTTCCATGCCTCTGGCAAGATAAAAACACTTAGAAAGAACGGGGAGTCTTCGTTGACCTCTGCCAAAAAATCCGTACACTATCACCATTCTCTTTTGGACCTATGTGCGGAATATTTGGGTATGTTGGCACACGCAATGATGCAGGATCTCTGGTGATTGAGGGGCTCAAAAACCTTGAGTACCGTGGTTACGATTCCTGGGGAGTTGCCTGCAAGACCAACGGTCGCGTTGATGTTGTCAAGAACATCGGCAAGATCAGTGCAGTGGAGAGTGCGGATTTCATGCACGAATGCGCACTGGCAGTCGGGCACACGCGCTGGGCAACGCACGGCGGTGTCAGCCAGAAGAATGCCCATCCGCATACCAATGCAGATGGCACGATTGCCATCGTGCACAATGGTATTCTGGAGAACTACCAGGAACTTCGGACAGAGCTCCAGAAAAAAGGGCACGTCTTCCTTTCGGAAACCGATACAGAAGTGATCCCGCATCTTATTGAGGAGTATCTAAAAGAGACAAAGGACTTTGCCTCCGCGTGCCAACGCGCCTGTGCGGATTTTGAAGGCCGCTTTGCGTTTCTGGCTCTTCATACCGGTTCCAAAACGCTTGTTGCTGCCCGCCGCGGATCTCCGCTCATCGTAGGAGTGAGCGCCGTAGGCTACTTCATCGCCTCGGACATTCCGGCATTTATGGAGCACACACGAACCGTGCAGTATATTGATGATGGTGAAATGGTTGTGACCGATGGAAAGAGCATTCTCTTTACCAATCTGGAAACCGGCGAACCTATAGAAAAGCGGGAAATTGAAATCACCTGGTCTGTTACACAGGCGCAGAAGGGAGAATTTGAACACTTCATGCTCAAGGAAATCATGGAGCAGAAGGAGAGCGTGGCGCGCGCTGTGAATCAGGATGAAGATCAAATTCGCATATTGGCTGAGGCGATAAAGAACGCTCACGGAACATTTCTGGTCGGCTGTGGAACAGCGGGCAAAGCCTGCATGGCAGCGGAGTACTTCTTCTCTGTTATTGCCAAGAAGCATGTGAACTTTGCACCGGCCAGCGAATTTAAGCTCTACCATCACTTTCTAAAACCTAAGAGCCTCCTTATTGTGGTGAGTCAGAGCGGAGAAACAGCGGACGTTTTGGAGGCAATGCACATTGCCAAGGCTAAAGGAGCACGAGTACTTGCTATTGTGAATGCAGAGGGATCAACTATTGCGCGCGAGGCGGATTACTCGCTGCTCATCAACGCCGGTCCTGAGCGTGCCGTTGCTTCTACCAAAGCGCTCACGGGGCAAATGGCCGTGCTCCTTCTGATCGCTCATGCTCTTGTGGGCAAACTCCAGGAAGGCAAAAAACTCCTTCTGGAAACAACAGCACAAATCAACGATATGCTGAATCCGCGCTACGTGAAGTTCATCGAACAGTTGGCGGAACAAATACAGGAAAAGGAGAATCTCTTCATCATCGGAAAGAGCTGGAATTATCCCATGGCGCTGGAGAGTGCCATTAAAATTCAAGAGGTCAGCTACGTGCACGCAGAGGGATTTGCCGGCGGCGAGTTGAAACACGGCCCCATTGCTCTGATAGAAGAGGGGACTCCGTGCATCGCACTGGTTGGGGAGGATGAAGTGAAAGCCGATATCATCAGCAACGCCATCGAGCTCAAGGCGCGCGGGGGGTTCATCATCGGCATTGCACCGCAATCCAACAGCGTCTTTGATGTCTGGATCAAGGTACCGGAAGCCGGAGCCGCGCAACCGATTGTGAACATCATCCCCGTACAGGCACTGGCGTACTTCTTAGCAGTAAAGCGGGGGAAGGACCCGGATATGCCACGGAACCTCGCCAAGTCTGTCACTGTGAAATGAATAGTGGAAAATGAAAAATGAAAAATGAAAAATGAGAAATTGCGGATGTTCTTTTTTTAACTGTTCACTTTTAACTTTTCACTATTCACTCTTAT
>JBAYNS010000080.1:0-5764 GCA_041678625.1 Candidatus Peribacteraceae bacterium | reverse complement strand
GCTGATACTGGTCTAGGGCTGTGCCAGTGCGATCATGATCCGCATGTTCTGCCCTATAACCAGATCATCCAGTTCCACATTCGAGGGCAGAGCGTTGTGTGCTCGCATAGCTTTTACGAACGGTGCATACCAAGCAACGGTGGGGTCCGTAGGATCAGAAGCCAATGCAAACGCCTTAGCCAGAATTTTGCTCGCCTCCGCGTAGTTGATGGATGCATTGGGACGGAAGGTGGCATCACTGTATCCATCCACCAGTCCGGCAATCATGGCGGCGCACAATTGTGGGCCATACGGCGCATCGGTGGGAACATCAGAGAAGAGCAGCCAGTACCGGGAAGGAGAAAGCTGCTCAAAGCACGCTGTTGGAATACCTTCGGGATACAATTCCTGAATCACTTGCATGATGAACTGCGCGCGCGTTACCGGCCGGTCGTCTGCAATCGGTTGTATGATCCGGATGCGTATTACTTCCTGCTCCATTATTGGCGAGAGCGTGGGTTCTACCTGGGGTGTTGCAGCGACATTTTCAAAGAAGGGAATTGCCGCAGGGAATTGCCAGTATGGATAGGCAAAGGTTGGGGCTGCCTGTGTGAGAAGAACGGCGGCAAGAAGGATGCGGGCGGATACGATATGGAGGCGCTTCATAAAAGCTGTGGGGTACAGGAAGAAAGGGGGGAATTGTCCCTGTACTCATCATCTGAGCGCAAGTTCTTCCTGAAGCACTCCTGTATTCAGGTATTTGCGTGGAGCCCTGTTCTATGAAGAAAAAGCATCAAGTCGGGATCTACGGCTTGATGCTTAAGTTGCTTCTTGCTCCCGGCGAGTGGAGCGGGGATCATTTACTTCTTCTCGTCATTAGTGGTCCCCACACATTGATCCAGGAACTCGGGGAGTTCCCGCACGACTTGTGGCACCCAGTGCCACCATCCGGTCGCGGTGTCTTTCAGCGTGATGGCCGTCGGACTTTCTTCGACGGTGATTTCCCATGCACGTTCAACGACGTGCGCCAAGCTCGCACCGGTAAAAACGATGCAAGCTAGCAGAATCGCGTGCCTGATCATAGGCACCTCCATGAAAAAGGAACAGGGTGGAAAAGAAACAACATATATACAGTACAAGAAAATTATTAAAAGTCAATAATCTGTGATTAGCATCAGATCTCCTTTATGATGAGCGCATTCTATTTCCCCCTTTCCACATGGAACAGAATGAAATTCAGCAGAAAGTCGAAGCATTCCTCAAGGAGATCGATATCCCGGCATTCATTGTTTTTGGCTTTAAAAAGGGCTCTCCTGAAAAGGGAAAGGCGGAATTCGGCGTGGTTTCCTCCTACAATAAGATTCCGCCACAGGCTGCCATCAAAGGTATGAGCTGGGCGCTGAACGATTTTATTAACAGGTCTCTGTAATTTTCCGCAGCGCAGGTTCGGATACCTGCGCAATCGCGCGGATAAACGCCCTTCGACCAGTCTTCGCCAAGGCTACGCCCGGCAAGCTGTGCTCAGGACGACATCCGCGCTGCGAGATGATACAAATCAATCGCCCCCTTTAGGGTGCAGAACTTCTTTGATGATCCAGTTGGAAAAGCCAAATGCTGTTGCCACCACAATCCATCCCCAGAGACCGCCAAAGATTTCCAATTGCACAAGGGAGGGGTCCATCTTTTGCGTGATCATGTGCGTGAGCTGCACAAAACCTCCGTTGACAATAATGACGGCGATGATTGTCGCAAAAAGTTTAAAGGGGAGAGTGAGGATTTCCAACACCGGCCGCACGAACATGTTCATGAGTGTAAGCAGTATACCCACAATCACGAGTGCTGCTGGGCCGCCGGCAAGCTGAAAGTACTGGTTGAGGTACGTAGCCATGAGCCACACCACCAGAATATTAAGGAGTGTTTTTAGAAGAATGCGCAGAGGCAGAGAACCACGGTGAGCCATAGTGGGCAGTAGATTAGCGTTTCTGAAAACGAATTGCTACTTTATGTGTTCCCAGTTCGATGGTCTGCTTGTCTCCTTTATTCGCACCGATGTCAGAACGCGTTTCCTGCGCAATCAGATCTGCATGTGCAGAGAGCACGTCATCAGCTCCTTCCACCTGCAGGATGATGTGATCCGTAAAGGCAAGACCTGCCTCTTTGCGTAAACGCTGAATTGCGCGAATGAGATCGCGTGCAATGCCTTCTGTTTGCAGTGCATCCGTGATGGACGTATCCATACTGACAACAACGCCCTGATCGGCATGAGCATCCATTCCTTCTTTACCAATGTAGACAACCTGAGCTTCCTGCGGAGTGAGCACTTCATCCATGACCAGAATCGAACCATCATCCTGCACGGTAAAGTCGCCACGCTTGCCGGCGGCAATAACTTCCTGCACGCGAGCGCCAAGCCGCGGACCGACGGCACGTGCATCAACGCGAATAATGGTTTCAGCCAGTGTGCCGGGGTCATCGGTGAAAGCAATCTCCTTCACGTTGAGTTCCTGCTGCAGCAGTGCACCTTCCTGTTCCGTGAACTCCACCTTTTTCCTGAGCTGAGGTGGCAGGGCAATCACTGCACGTGCAAGTGGCTGGCGCACCTTCAGATTCTTCTGGGCGCGCACTTTATGACCCAGCGACACAATGAGCCGCATGGCGCGATTCTTCTGCAGCAGATTCTGCTCCTCCTTTGTCAGCGGGCGCGGCAAAGGCCAATCGGTCAGATGCACGGATCCGTGCTCTTCTGGCACAAGATTCAGGTAAATAGCATCTGCGATGAACGGGCAGAACGGTGCTAGAATTTGCCCCATAGTCAGTAGAACATCATAGAGTGTGTGCAGTGCCTGTGCTTGTTCCTCTTCCTCATTCCCCTCAATCGCGGATTCCACACTCGCATCAGCTTCCTCCAGCGCACCTTTGCCGGCAAACCGGCGGCGCGAAAGGCGGATGTACCAGTTGGTCAGCGCATCAATCGTCTCGTGCAGTTCACTGCAGGCGAACGAGAGTTCGTAGCGGTCAAGCTGCTGCGTAATGCGATTCACCAGATCCTGCATTTCCGCGCGAATCCAAATGTCCAGTGGATGCGTAGATTCCCTCCGCGACTCCACCGGTTCATAGCCGGCGGCATTCGCATAGGTTACAAAGAAACTGTACGAATTCCACAGCGGCAGAAGCACGTTGCGCATACTCTCCGCCACGGCTTTCTCTGAAAATCGCAGGTCCTCGCCGCGCACGGCTGGGGAGCTCATCAGGGTAAAACGCACGGCATCGGCTCCGTACTTTTTCACTATCTCCATCGGTTCCGGATAGTTCTTCAGTCGCTTACTCATCTTCTTACCGTCTTCCGCCAGGACGATGCCATTCACCACGCAGTTCTTAAAAGCAGGTTCGTTGAAGAGTGCAGTGGAGAGAATCATGAGTGTGTAAAACCATCCGCGCGTCTGATCCATTCCCTCTGCGATGAAATCTGCTGGGAAACCTGGAGGAGTCTTCTCTGCAGTTTCGAACGGGAAGTGCGGCTGCGCGTAGGGCATTGATCCTGATTCAAACCAGCAGTCAAAGACTTCGGGGATGCGCTTGAGTTTTGGGGCGATGTGAATCTGGACAAAATCCGCATTCTTCATTCGTTGAATCTCACAATTCAAATAGATCATTTTTAGTACTTTGATCACTCCTCCGTGGCCGACTACTAAAATACGTTTACCTTTGTATTCTTTGAGAAGTTTTGCTGCGCCTTGTTGAACTCGTTCACGGAATTGTGATTGTGTCTCCCCCCCCTTTGGTGTGATGTTTGTATTTGATATTGAAGGACAATCCTCTGGCACAACGTCTGTTTTTTTCTTTCCTTCATATTCACCTAAGTTTCGTTCTCGAAGCTCTATCCATTGAGCTTCATATGGAATTTTGAGCTCTTTTGAGAGAATTTCAGCACTTTCGACAGCACGCTTCAGATCAGAAGAGATTATAAGATCGAATTGTTGAGATTGTAATTGAGTAGATAGTTCACGTATCTGTTGTTTCCCTTCTTTGTTGAGTGGTACGTCGGCTTGGCCGGATATTATATGTGCTTTATTTCGATCTGTTTCGCCGTGACGAACAAAGGTCGCGTCCACTGCCGCAGCATCGGAAGCATTCCACGTAATATCATCAATGACGTGCTTGTGCAGATCAAGCTGTCTTTTCTTCTCATGATCCCAGAAGAATGTGCGCGTACCGGCAAGAGTTGGGTATGGCTGATGTGAAAGTTTGAGGGGATCTTCCTGCGTAAAGAAGTGTATGACGTTCTGCAGCGGATCGGCATGCGTTACCACCAGAATGTGTTCGCCGGGATGTTTGACGAGCGTCTCCGTCAAAAAATCACTGATGCGTTCCTGCACTGCATCCCACGGTTCCATCCCCGGAAAATGATAGATGGATTCGGGTTGTCCAGTTTTCAGCTTGTGTGCACGACGTGCTTTCACAAAAGAAAGGTCAGAAAAGTCCACAGCCTTTCCTTCGTACTCTCCAAAGGAAACTTCGCGCAGGCGCTCATCCACAATCACTTTGGCATCCGTGTGCTTTGCAACGATCTGCGCCGTCTGCTGTGTTCGTGCAAGTGGTGAGCAGTAAATAACGTCTATAGGCAAATTCGAAGCACGAATATCGAAATTCGAAACTATTTCGGATTTCGGATTTCGGATTTCGGATTTCCAACTTCCTACAAGCATCTTTGCCGTCTCTTGTGCCTGTCCTCGTCCACGATTCGTCAAATCGGTTCCGGGGACTTTCCCCTGGTAAATAGGAACGGTGTTCCCTTCGCTTTCCGCATGGCGCATCACGGTGAGTTTGGTGAAGCGCTGCGGAGCAAAGCGCATCAGATCATCGCGGCTGCCGATGACTTCGGTTTCCCCGGTCTCCTGATTGCGCCAGATAGGGATGGGCGTTCCCCAGAAACGATTACGGCTGATTGCCCAGTCGCGTGCTCCCTCCAGCCACTTGCCAAACCGTCCGTCACGGATATGTGCCGGAACCCACTCGGTTTTGGCATTGGTGTCCAAAAGCTTCTCCTTAATTTTCTCCACTGCCACAAACCAGGAGGATGTGGCGTAGTTGAGCAGAGGGGAGTCGCAGCGCCAGCAGTGTGGATAACTGTGCCGATAGGTCTCTGTGCGCCAGATATGTCCGTTATTGCGGGAGTCCTTAATGAGCTTTTTCTCCCCGTCTTCCACGTGCATACCTGCATAGGGTCCTGCTTCATTTCCGAAGTGGCCGTTCATCTGCACATCCATGACAATGGGAAGTTTGTTTTTCTTTGCTGCTTCCATGTCAATCTCTCCGTACGAACCGTTAATCGTCACGATTCCGGTTCCCTCCGACGGATCCACGTACTCTGCGGCAAAGATGTGGTAGACGTATGGATTCTTTTTGACTTCCGGAATCTCACCGTACCAGGAGGCGATGTGCTCGTACGTCTTACCAACCAGTTTTTTGCCAAGAAATTCATCGATAACTTCGTATTGTTCCGTTCCTTTCATCACGTCGGCTACACGGTTCTTGGCCATGATGAGGTCTTCACCGTTAGCACGGACTTTGATGTATGTGGCATCCGGTTTGATAGAGAGCCCCATCGTGGAAAGCGTGCTCCACGGCGTGGTGGTCCATGCGAGAACGAATGCATTCTTTTCATCCTTCAGTTTGAATTTCCATGTGACGGCTGTGTCATCAATATCCTTGTACCCCTGCGTCACCTCGAAGTTTGACAGAGGTGTTTCGCAGCGAGGACAGATGTGCATGGCTTTGCGCCCCT
>JBAYNS010000079.1:0-5813 GCA_041678625.1 Candidatus Peribacteraceae bacterium | reverse complement strand
AGCTCGCACCAGCTCCGGCAGTAGCCCCTCATCTTGCGGCTCTGGTTTTTCTTCAATAGTAGGCACAGAAAATTGTTCCATAGGAATGAATAGGTTAAGTTATATTAACATCGTACGGACAATTTACTTTATGTCAATCATATGACGGAAGAACTGCACTCAATTCCTCTTGAGGATTACAGTTAGCCAAAATGTCTATGCTCTTGAAGTACTCCTACAACAGAATACTGCCTAGTTTTTAAGCCCTTTCTTCTCCTTCTCGGGAATCGGCAGAGTCTCAATGAATGCATTTATCTGCTCGTGCGTCAGTTTTTCTCCTCTGGTGAGCTTCTTCAGTTTCTCGTAAGCACCCTCAACACCATGCTTGCGCAGAACAATTTGAATGGCTTCTGCACGCACTTCTGGGTGATCCATAAGCTCTTTGGCAATGAGTCCCCTGTTGAGCGCGATTTTGCCCATTCCCTTCTTCAGGGAGGCAATCGCGAGTGTGTGGTACCCAAAAGCTATACCGATATTGCGCTGCACTGTGGAATCGGAGAGATCACGCTGCAGACGGCTGATCGGGAGCTTCTCTGCAAAGTGCATGAAGAGAGCACTGGAAAGACCCAGATTCCCCTCAGCATTTTCAAAATCAATGGGGTTCACTTTGTGCGGCATGGTGGAGGAACCGACTTCCCCAGCGACGATTTTCTGCGTAAAGACTCCGCGCGAAATGTACATCCACATATCGCGGGAGAGATCCATCAGAATCGTATTCACGCGCGTCATAAGGTGGCTTAATTCTGCGATATCATCATGAGGATTGATCTGCGTGGTATGCGCGAGAGGTGTTAATCCCAAAGACCGGATGAATTGCTTTCCGACTTTCTCCCACTGCACTGCGGGGTACGCGGCTCTGTGTGCAGCGTAGTTCCCCACTGCTCCGCCGAACTTGCCCTGCATGCGGAAGACTTTTAGTTGATCGAACTGACGCTGCAGGCGATCCGCAAACACCATGAATTCTTTACCGACGGTTGTGGGGGTTGCCGGTTGCCCGTGCGTGAGACTGAGCATTTCGATTTTAGCCCATCGCTTAGCCATTCTTGTGACATCGGCAATAACGGATTTGCACTGCGGACGGATCACGGTTTTCAGTGCTTCATGGACCAGAATGCCGTATGCAAGGTTGTTCACATCTTCGCTGGTGAGTGCAAAGTGCACGAATTCCTTCTGTTTTCTGAGTCCCGCAATGTGTTCGATCTTTTGCTTCAGATAGTACTCCACCGCTTTCACATCATGATTGGTGCGCCGTTCAAGAACCTTAACCTCCTGCACCTGTGCACTGCGAAAGCGCTCCAGAACCTGACGGAGCTTCTGCTCGTCTTTACGCTTTACTCTGGGCAATTCGCGAATTTCTGGTAGGGCGGCGAGCGCCAAAAACCATTCTATTTCCACCTGGAGTCGCGCACGCATGAGCGCTTCTTCGCTAAAGAACGGGCGCAGAATTTCCGTGTGTTTCTGGTAACGTCCGTCAAGGGGGCAGAGAGCGTCATCCATGGGGCTCATGATACCATGATTTACTTTTGAGAGCAGAGAAAAGATGGGCTACTCGCTGGGACACAGGAGTCCGATTGCAGCATTCAATCCGTGGCACACCGTATCGGTGCGCACAAAGGACTGGTTGCCACTCCATGCAATACCTCCTTCTGTACGATCCGGATTGGGCATGGCAGACGCTTTTTCCGGCGTATAGGCGTACTGCATCACCCAGTGCATGGCGCGCTGTGCAGCCTCTTGGTATTGATCACAATCGTTGCGCTCTTGTGCGCGACAGATGCGCGCGACATTCACCATCACCTCGGCAATCCAGCCGTTGCCGCTGGTGGAATAGGCTTCGTCCCAACGCCCATTGCGCAGCACATTGGAGCTCTCTATCTGCCTTGTAAGAAGTTCATCAGCACAGCGATATGCGGTTTTTTGGTAAGAATCATTGCCAGAGGCCAAAGCATAATCGAGGAATGATTGAATGACCCAGGAACTCGATATGGGATTGGGGTCGCGATAATCATCGCCGACATAGCATCCTTCTTTTTCCACTTTCGCCATGAGGAACTGTGCAATACCGCGCGCCGCATCACGGTACATCGCTTTTTGCGTAGCTGTATACAGGCGCGAAAGTGCGGAGAGAACTTGGCCATTGTAGAGCAGAGACACGCGCTTCCCACTCAACAATTTCCCGTTCTCATCTTCCCGAATATATGGCTTCATATCGCCATCGTCTTTCTGCATAGTCAGGAGCCAATCCCCTGCCTGCTGCGCCGCCGCAAGGTACTGCGGATCTTCTGTTTCTCGGCCAAGTTCCAGCAGCGTAAAGATGGTTTTTGATGCCGTACCCACAGCAAAATTCTGATCGGAATTCTGTGTTTCCAGCGAAAACGAATAGTTGAACGCTCCAGAGATTTTCTTTCTGTTTTCCGTCATATCCTGCATGGACAACAGGAATTCGGCGGAAGCAAGCGCCTGATCCATCAGCGTCTCATCATTCAAACACTGTGCCGCCTGCATGAGCGTGAAAGCCGTTGATGCCGTGTAAATCGTATGCAATGTCGGCTCGAGCCTGTCTTCCTCCGGATAATAGTATTTATGGACGCCGTTGTACTCCTCATCAATCATACCAAGCAAATACTGCGTTCCCTGCCGAACAAATGTCTCCATTGCTTCATCTTTCTGCACGTTACCGGTAACGCTCCGCATCCCGTCAGTCACCACTACTACAACAATGGCAACAAGGCAGAGCACGATGATTCCCGAACCCCAGAGCCGTGTGTGGCGCTGCATGAAAGACATCATTTCGTTTGTTCGTCAGAAACATCTGCACTCTTCTTCGTAGTACGTTGCGCATGTTTCTGCGGTTTTTTTCCTTCAAAAATCTCCAGGAATTCCTCCAGTGTCATCGTCTCTTTCTTGAGGAGAATATCCGCGAGTGCATCGAGTTTGGAACGGTGTTCCTGCAACATCGTCACTGCCCGCTCATACTGCTTCTGAATTGTTTTGCGAACAAAGTCATCGATCTCCTGAGCTTTCTGTTCCGAGTAATTGCGCACGAAGTTCGGATCAACGCCCAGGAACATTGTTCCCTCGCGCTCTCCGTATGTTACCGGTCCCAGATCGGCATCTCCCATGCCGTAGCGCATGGCCATATTACGGGCGATGTGCGATGCCTGTTCAATATCATTACTGGCCCCTGTGGTCATTTCATTGAAGATGAGCTGCTCCGCCGCACGGCCGCCGAGCAGGCTGCACATTTCATCCAGGAACTTGGTTCTGCTGGTGGTGTACTGATCCTCCTGTGGCAGGAACCATGTAACACCCAATGCCGCCCCGCGCGAGACAATGGAAATCTTGTGGAGCGGATCAGTTTCGGGGCACAGATGACCCACAATCGCATGCCCAAGTTCATGGTATGCCGTAATCTTCTTCTCTTTCTCCGTAAGTTTGCGTGAGCGTTTTTCTGAACCAAGCGTAACCTTTTCCACCGCATCAATGAAATCCTGCTGGCGTACGGTTTTTTGGCTTCTCTTAGCAGCAAAGATCGCCGCCTCGTTAGCAATATTCTCCAGATCTGCACCGGTAAGCCCCACGGTCTGCTTTGCAATGGAACGCATTTCCAGATTCTGGGCCAGCTTTTTATTCTTTGCATGGAGTTCCAGAATTTTCTCTCTGGCGTCCAGATCGGGCTTATCAATGAAAATGCGGCGATCAAAGCGACCAGGACGCAGGAGTGCGACATCCAGAACATCGGGGCGGTTGGTTGCCGCCATGACAATGACATTGGTGCCCTGCTCAAAACCGTCCATCTCGGTAAGAATCTGATTGAGGGTCTGTTCACGTTCATCATGCCCTCCGCCGAACCCCGCGCCGCCGCGTTGGCGCCCAACGGCATCGATTTCATCAATGAAGACGATGCACGGTGCATTGCGCTTGGCTTTGAGGAATAAATCGCGCACGCGGCTGGCACCGACGCCGACGAACATTTCCACGAACTCCGAACCGGCAATGGAGAAGAACGGCACGCCTGCCTCGCCTGCAACGGCACGCGCGAGCAAGGTTTTGCCGGTTCCCGGCGCACCGACCAGAAGCACACCTCGGGGAATTTTGGCCCCCAGACCGATGTACTTTTTAGGATTCTTAAGGAAATCAACAACCTCTACCAGATCTTCTTTTGCCTCTTCGCATCCCGCAACATCTTTGAAGCGAGTACGCACTTGTTTGGCATCCGCTACGCGGGCGCGGGATTTGCCAAAGGAGAGCGCTGTGCTCTGGCTGCGCGCAATGCCGCGGAAAAGCCAGACCACTCCTGAGATAATCAGGAGAAAGAAGAGAAGATCGGGAAGCACGGCATAGAACAAATTGGTAGCCTCACGATTTTCCACTTCTACAGTCGTAGGATTCTCTGAATCATTCCACCCGAGAGTGCTTACACTATCGCGTGCATCTTTGTACGACTGATAGATCGTACCGTCCTTTGTGGTTGCAAATACTTTGTTATCCCGCATTAGAATGCTCTCGAATTCCTGCAATGCATACCCTTGCGTAATGCGGCTGAGCGGCACCTCCTGTGCATCATCAAAAACACGTTCCTTCTCCCGCAGAGGATTGGAGAGAGAGTAGAACGAAAGGAAAATGAGAAGGGCAAAAAGGAAGAATGAAAAGAGCCACTGCTGGCGATTTGGTGGACGCTTGCGGATAGCTGACATGACCGTAGTGTAGCGCGCGTTTCCGCACCCGTCATTCACTATTTACGATTCTTTTTGAACATGCGCTGCTTGCGTCGCATCCATCCGAATCCGGCTGCAGCGCCACCTGCGAGAACTGCAACGGCAGCGGGACCGGTGTCTCCGGAGGGAGGATGGCTGGTGGAAAGTTCGGAGAGCGCAGAGAGTGATCCCAGAGGCAGATTTTGCGGAAGCGACGGGAAACCTGATTCGCCGGAGAGTACTTCACCAAGACCAAGTGACGGGAATTCGATAGTGAGACCGGGGAATGCGCTGACTTCTCTGCGGCATGCGTTATCACAGCCATCTCCTGTAAGGAGATTGGCATCATCACACCGTTCCCCCGGATCCAGGATGCCATCGCCACACCGTGCCCATGAACAATTCGTGCGGCACTGTGCGCCGGGCAGATCCATATTCCGCGGTCCTTCATCGCACTGCTCTCCGAGTTCGATCTTTCCGTTATAGCAGAATTCCGAGGCAAAGCGGCAATCGCTGCTGCATCCGTATGCCAATGAAGGATCGTGCAATGCAGGTTCGCACTGTTCACCAAGTGCACGTTGCAAAATGCCGTCCCCGCAGTATCCGCGCTCCAGATAACAATTGCTGGAACAACCATCAAAGTCCCGATTATTAGCATCATCGCACTCTTCACCCGGATTCATCAGACCGTCTCCGCAGTTCTCACTTTCAATCAAATCCGTATCCTCCTGATCTTCGGAACTCTTTGCCGTCGCTGTAAGACGTAATGGTTCCGTTGTTTCAATGTTCTCCTGCACGCGTGTGCGCAGCTTGAGCGCGCTGGGCACAAGCACATTGGACCATTGGGCACCGGTGGGCGAAATACGCCCGTTTCCTCCGGTCTGAAGCGGCATTGTACGAGGATCGGTGTCTGCACGCACCGTAACAATGTCATCTCCCGGGCACGTACTGGTGATATGAATGGTGTACACAAGCGGCGAACCCGGACGCACGGGATCAGGCTCATCGGTGATATCGATTGCAATACAATCTTCCTCTTCTTCTTCTTCCTCTTCCTCTTCTTCCTCTTCCTCTTCT
>JBAYNS010000078.1:0-5817 GCA_041678625.1 Candidatus Peribacteraceae bacterium | reverse complement strand
GGGCTCCAATTCCTTGAACGCATCACATTTCAGAGACTATTTCATCCCCCTTTCGGGGTGCTTTTCACCTTTCCCTCACGGTACTATCCGCTATTGATCTCTGTACCTATTTAGCCTTGGATGGTGGTCCACCCAGATTCAGGCCGGATTACACGTGTCCGACCCTACTCAGGAAATCCCTACCGTGTTTCGCTCTTTCGGCGACGGGGCTCTCACCCTCTTTGGCCGCCCGTTCCAGGGTCGTTTGCCTAGAGTGAAACAATCGGATATTGGGCTCCTACAACCCCCCGCATAAAGCGGGGTTTAGGCTGTTCCCTTTTCGCTCGCCACTACTCAGAGAATCTCTATTGATTTCTTTTCCTCTGTTACTGAGATGTTTCAGTTCGCAGAGTGACCTTCCCGCTTACGCGGGATTATCTTCCATTACGAAGATTGGGTTTCCCCATTCGGAAATCCCCGGTTATAACGCCTGCCTAGCGGCTTACCGAGGCTTATCGCAGCTGGCCACGTCCTTCGTCGGAGTACAGAGTCGAGGCATCCGTGTGATGCGATGAGTAACGTTCTTTTACCACGTCGTTCGTAAACGACGTCTTAACTGTTCACGTATCACTTACAAGCGAGCAGGACGTGCTCACTGTGACACGTATTATATTCCATTATTACGAGCCGATGGTGCCAAGGAGCACGGAATGCTGGACGACCGCAACCCTTCGATTCGCTCGTCCATAGGACTCGCTCACTCAGGGTTGTTTCTGGTTCAGAGATTTTTCGCTCGCTTACGCTCGCATCGAATCTCTTCCCAGAAACAAAAAACGGGTGGCTCACGCACACCCGCAGAACTCGAGGAAATCCCTGAATTAGGACATCGAATCCGGCGGGTAGACGCGAAAACGCATAAAGCTTCGCGATTGTACGTTGAGGCAAAACAGAGTCAAGAGAAAAGCATAAGAAAGAACGCAGAGTTTAGCGAATGTAAAGCATTCTTGCTGCTTCCTCCGCCACGACAGATCTTATGCAACCTCTTCCAATGCAACTCCTGTTTCCACCGGTAACACTTCTTTTGCAGCCACTCCTGCAGATTCCTCACTTAAAGCATCGCGCGGACCGAGCAGAACCAGATTCTCCAGCACAATTTCTGTGCGAAAAATCTTGGTGCCTTCTGGGCTATCCCAACTACGCGTTTTTAAATATCCCTCTACATAGAGTGGTTTTCCTTTTTTCACATTTTGCTCGCAGAAATCTGCAAGACCGCCCCACGCCACAAGGTTGTGATATTCAGGAAGACTTTGTTTTTCTCCGCTGGCATCCTTCCAAACACGATTGGTAGCCAAACCAAAAGTGCATACGGATTGTCCATTTGTGGTGCTCTTGAGTTCAGGATCGCGTGTGACATTCCCAAGTAATGTCACTTTGTTCACGGACTTCATAAAAAATTATTGTAAGAAATACAGCAACATCATAGATGGTCTTGCGGTACATAGGCAACGGAACTCGTTGCACGCTGTTGCCAGAAATGCGCGCGTGCAACAACGGGAGAGTTAGGGCTAGAGTTAGGATTTTCCCTAGCCCTAGCCCTATACCCTAGCCCTCATTACGCTGCTTCCATCGCCTCTTCGCTGCCGGCTTCTTTCATTTCTTCCTTTGCTGTTATACCAGTAGCTTCTACCTCTGCACCTTCTTCGATCCCTGCACGCAGCTCCTCTGATGTTTCGCCTCCCTGTTCCTGCAGTTCACTGATTTGGTCATCTGTTGATACCACATCTTCCGCAATTTCTTCTGCATGAACACGCGAGTCGAGTTCAACAGTTTCCACTTCGCCTTCTTCAATAGACGCACGTTCCTCTGGAACTACTTCGTCTTTGAATTTGAGAAGATCAACCTTTAGACCCAGCGCCTGGAGTTCTTTCACGAGCACATTGAACGATTCAGGGATGGACGGGCGACGAATCGGTTCACCTTTTACAATTGCTTCGTACGCCTTGCTGCGTCCGATAACATCATCGGATTTTATCGTAAGCATTTCCTGCAATGTGTAAGCAGCACCGTATGCTTCCAATGCCCATACTTCCATTTCTCCAAACCTCTGACCACCATGCTGCGCTTTTCCTCCCAGTGGCTGCTGGGTAACCAAAGAATACGGTCCTACAGAACGCGCATGTATCTTGTCTTCGACCAAATGCAGCAACTTGAGCATGTATACCATGCCCACTGTTGTTTCGTGAGCAAACGGTTCGCCTGTCCGTCCGTCAAAGAGTTGCACTTTGCCAGAGCGAGGCAGGTTTGCAGCCTCCAGGAAATCTGCAATTTGTTCCGGCGTAATACCATCGAGTGCCGGCGTGGCGACCTTGATTCCTAACACGGCACATGCCCACCCCAAGTGTGTTTCCAGCACCTGTCCGATATTCATACGCGAGGTGACTCCAAGCGGGTTGAGAATGATATCCACCGGCGTTCCGTCTTTGAGGAATGGCATATCTTCTTCCGGAACAATACGGGCAATCACACCTTTGTTTCCGTGGCGGCCCGCCATTTTGTCTCCTTCTTGAATCTTGCGCGTTTGCGCAACGTAGACTTTGATTTGCTTGATGACGCCTGTGGAGAGCTCATCACCTTCGCTGCGATCGAAGATCTGCACATCCACAACTTTCCCACCCGCCCCTCCCGGCAAACGGAGCGAACTGTCTTTAACGTCTTTTGCTTTATCACCGAAGATCGCCTGCAAGAGACGTTCTTCCGGCGTGAGTTCCGTCTCGCCTTTTGGCGTGATTTTTCCTACCAGGATATCTCCTTCGTGCACTGTTGCACCGATACGGACAATACCATCGATATCAAGATCTTTGAGCTTGGCTTCTCCGACGTTGGGAATATCCCGGGTCACTGTTTCCGGCCCCAGTTTTGTGTCGCGGACATCTGTGACATACGACTCAATGTGAATGGAATCGTACTGTCCTTCTTTTACAACGCGATCGGAAATAATCACGGCATCTTCAAAGTTATACCCCTGCCATGACACATAGGCGACGAGCAGGTTTTGCCCCAGTGCAAGCTCTCCATCGTGAACAGATGAACCATCGGCAAGGCTATCTCCTTTCCTGATTTTATCGCCATGCTGTACACGCGGCCGCAGGTTAAAGCACGTACCCTGATTCGATCGGATAAATGCATACAGATTGTATGTTTGCTTCCGACCTGATTTGTAGACAACGGATATTTCCGTTGCATCGGCGTACACAACTTCGCCATCTTCCTCCGCAATCACCGCATGGCCAGATGCGCGGGCAGCCACTCCTTCCATCCCGGTACCGACGAGTGGTGCATGTGAATGAATGAGTGGCACTGCCTGGCGTTGCATGTTCGTTCCCATGGAAGCACGTGTGTTGTCATCATGTTCCAAGAAGGGAATGAGCGCCGTTGTTATGGAAAGAATCTGCTTGGGGGAAACGTCCACATGCGTAATGTCGCGCACGTGTGCCAGCATAGGTTCTCCGCCACGGCGAGCCGAAACACGCGATGTCAGGAATTCTCCGAATTCTGAAAATTTCGATTGCGCTTGTGCAATAGTAAGATGGCGTTCCTTCTCTGCGTCAGCGTAGAGAATTTTCCCCGTGACATACGCACGCACCGGCACTGCACTCTTCTTTTGCTTCTTAAAAAGAGCAACAATCTGACGGGCAAGATCCTTCTTCTCAATGATTGATCCTTCTTTGGCAATGATCTTACGTCCATCTTTTACGTCCTCATCAAGCATGCGCCCCATGAGTTTATCCGCATCCATGGGAACATCGTGTTTCACTTCCTGATACGGCGTCTCCAGGAAACCATATTCGTTCACGCGTGAGAAGGCCGCCAGATGCACGACCAAACCAATATTCGGTCCTTCGGGTGTTGCAATAGGACAAATGCGTCCGTAGTGGCTCTGGTGCACGTCACGTACATCAAAGCTCGCACGCTCACGGGAAAGTCCCCCAGGACCCATGGCGGAAAGACGGCGCTTATGCGCCAGTTCTGCAATGGGGTTCGTCTGATCCATGAACTGGGAAAGCTGAGAGCTTGCAAAGAACTCCCGCATCGCTGCCGTGATGGGGCGACAGTTGATGAGCTGCATGGGAGTCACCGTTTCCAAATCCATCACCGTCATACGATCTTTGACGATGCGTTCGGTACGAATGAGTCCGACGCGATATTTGTTCTGCACCAATTCCCCCACGCTGCGCACACGACGATTGGAGAGGTGATCAATATCGTCCGCCACGCCCTCGCCATTATTCAGGCGTATGATTTCGCGGAGGATTTCCACAAAATCTTTCACCTGGAATACACGATGATCTTCATCGCTGGGAGTGGAAAACCCGAATCGCCTGTTCATCTTATAACGGGCTATCGTACCCATATCGTACTTTTTGAAATCGAAGAACAGTGAATCAATGAGTTGTTTTGCATTTTCCGGTGTTGCCAGATCGCCCGGACGCACTTTGCGGTACACGCTTTGATACGCATCCTCCACGGTGCGTGCCGGATCTTTTTCCAGCGTCGCAAGAATGTAATCTTTCTCCCCAGTAATATCCGCACACAGATCAAGAATTTTTCCGTCAGAATCGTATCCGAAAATACGCAAAAGCTGCGTTATGGGTATCTTGCGTTTGCGATCAATTTTACATGCGATAATCCCTCGGCGATCTGTCTCAATTTCCAGCCATACGCCGCGTTTGGGGATAATTTTTGCAGCATGGTGCTTTGGATAATCCGGCATTTTGGAGAAGAACACTCCCGGTGATCGGACAAGCTGATGTACAACCACGCGCTCAATTCCCCCGACAATGAATGTTCCTTCTGTTGTCATGAGGGGAATGGACCCCAAGAAAACATCCTGCTCTTTAATTTCACCTGTCTCCTTATTAATGAGCTGCACATTTCCCTTCATTACGGCTTCGTAACTCAGATTTCTGCGGCGGCAAGTGTCTGGATCATATTTTGGCGGATCAAAAGTGTGCCCCAGAATTCTGAGTTCCAGTTTCTTGCCAGAGAAATCTGTAATGGGAGTAATTTCTTCCATGAGCTCTTTGAGCCCGTTGGTGAGAAACCACCGATAGCTCTCCACCTGCATTTCAATGAGCGATGGCACCAGTGCCGAAGGATTTTCGTCTTCCACAAAAAAGAGACGATTATCTTTTATCTTTTGTGGCTGCAAACGCGCTGGCCAATCTTTGCACGCCGCAGGGATACGACCCGCCGGCGGAATGACTTCTGGCCGCGCATGAGGGATCACCACTGTAGGTACGTTCATCTGATATCCGCGCTTGGGAATACGTAACTTCTTTTGCGGTGCAACCGGTCGAGCAGCAGCAGACGGTCCGTGTGCTACACTTTTGGGTGCAACCTTCTTTGGTGCTTTCTGTGGCGCAACTTTTTTTGGAACGCTCTTCGTTGGTTTTTTGGCAACGTTCTTTGGTGATTTCTTCGCTACTGGACGCGCCTTCTTTGCCGGCGACTTTTTAGCAGCTTTGACGGGTTTCTTCACCACTTTCTTAGTAGAAGTTTTCTTTGTTGGCATGGAAAGAAAAAGGAATACGAACAAAGACTGTGCGCTCTCCTTATAGAGGAGAAGCCCCACAGAATCTCAAAACACAAGAAGAACTACTGTGTAAGCGCAGTGTACGCAATGCCATACCGCCGTCAACCGTTTTCCTGGCATTACATCGTCACTTCCTGCCATCGGCGTTCCACCTCCTGCCAATGCACCACGCTCCAAAAAGCTTCAACGTATTCCGGGCGTCGATTCTGGTACTTCAGATAGTACGCATGCTCCCAGACATCGAG
>JBAYNS010000077.1:0-5949 GCA_041678625.1 Candidatus Peribacteraceae bacterium | reverse complement strand
TACCATTTGCCGGATGCTCGCCTTCTCGCGCAATTGATCTACAGAGGTAATTTTGCCTGTTTGTATCATGATGAGCAGGGCCTTGGCGGTTAGCACAACATCAGGGAGCGCGCGATGTCGCTCTTTCGGAAGTTCCAAACCCAATCTCTGACTCACAACATCCAGACTGTGGCGGAATTCGTGGGGGTACACTGCCTGACTCAAGCGCATGGTACAGAGGCATTCGGGGAGCTCCACATATCCCCAGCAGAGCTCTTTTTCCCGCAGGAGAAATCCCATATCAAAATCCGCGTTATGCGCAACCAGCATGGATCCGCTGGCAAAGCTCAGGAACTGCGGCAGCACCTGATCAATAGTCGGAGCTTTCTGAACATCCTCTTCGCGGATATGGTTGATTTGTGCCGCTTCCGGCGGAATGGGACGTTCCGGATTTACCAAACTCACAAAAGCATGCTCCTCCTGAATAATGCCATTCTCCACGCGCACGCCGGCGATTTCTATAATGCGATGTCCTCTACGCGGGTCCAGACCGGTCGTCTCGACATCGAATACGGTGAGTGGTGGGAAAGGGGACATGGGGCAGCACTATACCCGAAGCTTTCTTGCTGTCTTATTGACAATTAGTGAAAAGTGAAAAGTGAATAATGAAAAGTTTGCTCTATTATACGTACACTCTTCACTTTTAACTCTTCACTATTCATTTCTTCGATCGTGTCACAGCGACCGCTCAACGTCGGTTATGTCATACGTGAGCTGGAGAAGCTCTATGATCCTCCGCAGTCGTTCCTTTTTTGGAAGACGCCGCTTGATCTTGTGGTTGCTACGATTTTGAGCGCACAGTGCACGGATGCGCGTGTGAATACCATTACGCCGTCACTCTTCCGTCAGTGCAGAACTCCTGCAGATTACGTTGCACTGTCGCAGAAAGAACTCGAGCGTGTCATCCATTCCTGCGGAACGTTCCGCGTAAAAGCAAAGCACATCCGCCAACTCTGCAAATTACTCATTGAGCGACATAATGGCAAAGTGCCGCAGACACTGGCAGAACTCACGGCACTCCCGGGAATCGGGAAGAAGACCGCCTCTATCATCCTCTACGCCGCGTTTGGGTTACAAGGAGGCATTGCAGTGGATACGCACGTCATGCGTCTTGCTCGACGCATGGGTCTTACGCGCCAGAAGAATCCGGACAAGATTGCACTCGAACTTGAGCAGCAAGTTCCAAGAAAGCAGTGGGGGAGACTCAATACACTGTTTATCAGTCATGGACGTACTGTTTGTACGGCGAGGAATAGAAAATGCGCCGAATGTGTTTTTCAGAATCGTTGTCCATCATCCAAAGAGCAAAATAGAAAGGATTTGGCAAAAGACTGATGTTTTTCGTGCAGATCTCCCGATTTGTGCATAGCAGTTTTCCTTCATAAGAATGACGGACTTCCTTGTGGCCGGGCGTATCTGCCTTGTAGGATAATCATCCCGTGCAGCAATACCTCACTCTCCTCAGGCGCATTATGAACGAAGGCGTGCGCAAGGATGATCGCACCGGCACGGGAACACTCTCGCTCTTCGGCACGCAAACTCGTTACAACTTACAGGAAGGGTTTCCACTTCTTACTACAAAGAAGGTGTTCCACAGAGGAATTACACACGAGCTTCTTTGGTTCCTTAAGGGCGATACGAATATCAAGTACCTTGTCGACCGCAATGTAAAGATCTGGAATGAATGGCCCTATGAAGGGTACAAGGCGAGTGCGGAGTACCAGGGCGAAACACTCGATGAATTTGTAGAGAAAATCAAAGCAGATGATGCTTTTGCGCAGGAGTGGGGAGATTTGGGTCCGGTGTATGGAAAGCAATGGATTCGTTGGCAGGGGTCCAACGGTCAGGAGATCAATCAGATCAAGAATGTCATTGAAGAGATTAAAAAGAACCCTAATTCCCGTCGGCTTGTTGTGAGCGGTTGGAATGTTGCGGATATTCAGGGCTTAATCAAAGGAAAAAGATCTGCGCCGCCGCTTTGCCATACAATGTTTCAGTTCTATGTTCTTGATGGCAAGTTGAGTTGCCAATTGTACCAGCGCAGTGCGGACTTCTTCCTCGGCGTCCCTTTCAACATTGCATCCTATAGCTTGCTCACGCACATGATTGCGCATGTCACAGGGCTGGATGTTGGTGACTTCATTCACACAACAGGGGATACGCATCTCTACCTCAATCATCTTGAACAAGCACTTTTGCAACTAGAACGTGAGCCGCGAGCATTGCCAAAGTTGCAGTTGAATTCAACAAAGAAGGATATATTCGATTTCACATTCGAGGATATTGAAGTTCTGAATTACGATCCGCATCCTGCAATTAAGGCGCCCATAGCTGTATAATAGGGATTTGGGACTTGAATATTTGGGATTAGGGCAGATAATGATCTGCTATGAAATCATTTACTGAACTCAATGCATGGAAAACTGGCATGGATCTTGTTGAGGAGATTTATCGATTAACTGCCAAATTCCCCAAGGAGGAACAGTTCGGATTGTCTTCTCAAATCAAGCGTGCATGTACAAGCATTGTTGCAAATACCGCAGAAGGTTTTGGTAGATTTTCGTATGCCGATAAAGCATATAAATACGTTATTGCCAGAGGTGAGTGCGCAGAAGTGACAGCATTTCTTTTCATTGCTATTCGAGTTAAATTTTTAACAAGCGATCAAGCTCAACATGCTCTTAAGTTAACAGATACTGTAGGAAAACTACTTTCTGGACTTATAGAATCTACACGCAAGCGTAATCCCAAGTCCCAAGTACTCTAATCCCAAGTCCCAATAAAAATAACTCTCGTGGCGGCGGGTCCCTCCTTCCTGTAATCTGATAATCTCATGATCATCTCGCTTGTTGCTGCCGCATCGGAGAATAATGTCATCGGCAAGGATGGAGGAATCCCCTGGGATCTCCCTAAGGATTTCAAGCACTTTCATGATGCAACCAAAGGCAAACCCATAATCATGGGCAGAAAGACGCAGGAATCTATCGGTCGCATATTGCCGGGGCGCCGCAATATCGTCATCACGCGCCAGGATGTACAGATTGAAGGGTGTGATGTTGTGCACTCGATCAAAGAAGCATTAGACCTTGTCCATGATGCACCAGAAGTGTGTGTTATCGGAGGAGGTGAGATTTACAAACAGGCACTTCCTTTTGCTACGCACATCGATCTCACGCGCGTGCATACAACCATCGAGGATGGTGATGCGTTCTTCCCGGAGTTCTCCGAAGAGGAGTGGCAAGAAGTCAGCCGGGAACGCTGTGAATCGGATCAGGATCACGCATATGCCTACACATTTTTGGTGTACGAGCGTCGCCACTGACCTTTCGTAGCGTTACATTTCCTTTCAATGAAGCCAAAAATTAAGCATTACTGCTTTTGTAACGTCCTTGTAATTTCTTCTCGGTCGTAATTCCGGCACTATAGCATTACATGGTTCTTAGCGAGTCGCCATCGGCGCAATCCGAAGAATTGGTTGTTGATGTCGTAGACAATCTCCAGGAACGTGCCGCGCGCAACGCGGTGACGGTAGGCGCTTTTAAAACTGCATTCCAACAGAACATGCAGGAGGTTCTGCGCACAGCGGGTAGTGATGGTATTTCCCATCAGGAATATGCCGGCATTGATGTAAGACAACTACGAAATCTTTCTGCTCAGCGACAGGCGGTCATTGATGCTGGCGCAGAAGGTAATGAGCATTTACGTTTGGCGACACAGGATGAAAATACTCTGGGCAGCAATATCGTCGGTGGAGGCGATGGTAGTGCCATACTCAATGAAGATCGTTTTGCCACCATGGTTTCCATGGAAGATGCCGAGGAGATGGCACATGCCGGAGAGCACGAGAAAGCACACGGCGAACAAGTTCCTATGGATATCCGCTTACTGGAAGGTCATGCCGAAATACGGGCGAATCTTGCCCGTGGACATTCCATGGAATACAGAAGAAGTGGACAACCGCGTGAGCTCTACGGAGAAGGGCAAGATTTGATTCTCTGTGCGGCTCAGCACCTGAGCTGGCAACGCGTGGATGCCATCATGACAGGGAAAGGCGATCCTGCGGAGATCATGGCAGCGATCCAAGAAGATAGTGAACAGAACTAATCGACAATATTTTTTTGTGGCTTCACTCCAAAGAGGGTGGTGTTTTCCGCAAGGGGAGTTTGAGCCACTTTACGCACAAGCCAGCGCGTTACCACGATGGCAGAGAACATGGAAAGGAGCACTCCCATGCCCAGTGTTGCAGCGAAGCCACGGACAATGGACGTACCAACGGAAAACAGAATGACGCAGGTAATGAGCGTGGAAACGTTTCCGTCCCTGATGCTTGGCCAGGCACGCTCAAAGCCAGTATGCGCTGCAGTCTTCAGGAGTTTGCCCTTCTTCAATTCTTCTTTCATGCGTTCAAAGATAAGAACGTTCGCATCTACTGCCATACCAATAGAGAGAATGATCCCGGCCATGCCTGCGAGTGTGAGCACGATGTATTGGCCGGAGAAGAGAAAGAGCGGAAGCTTGAGCAGGGCCAAGAAGAGCACTGCGTATAAGAGGAGCGCCACATCGGCAAGAAGGCCTAACAATCGGTAGAACGCGATCATGTAGAGCATCAGAATCGCAATGCCAATGAGTGCGGCCTCCAGAGATGTCCGAAAAGCTTCTGCACCCAAAGTTGCTTCAACCGTGTGTTGTCCAGCCAGGTAAATTGGAGCGGGAATGGCACCGGTATTTAGATCCTGTGCAAGTTTTTTAGCTTCTTCAAATGATTGGCTCCCGGTAATGATGGCAACTCCACCTGAAATTTCCGTTTGTACCGTGGGAGCGGAAACCAGTTCGCCGCCAACAAAAATAGCGATGCGCTTGCCGACATTATTCTTGGTAAGTTCCTGAAAGAGCTGTCCTCCTTCCGTATCAAAGGTGATTTGCACGACGGGCAAATTGCTCGTCGGATCCAGCGTGACAGTAGCTGCTTGGAAGTGTCTGCCGTCCAGTGTTGTATCCTTCCATCCCGTGGGGAGTAGCGAGAAGAATAATGAGCGCATATGCGCAGCCTCTTCTGTTTGCTGAACCTGATTCTTTTCGATTTGTTCGGCAAATGCGGTAGCTTTTTCTGTGGCGTCCGGTCCAGTGAGAGCCATCAGATCATACGAGGCCCGGTCAGCTAATTTCTGAGAAGCACGATTGGAGCGGATAATGTGATAACCGAATTGGGTTTCCACTGGATCGCTAATTTCTCCTTCCTTCAGTGCAAAGGCGACTTCTTCAAATGCTGGTACCATCGTTCCGCGCCCAAACGATCCCAGGCCTCCTCCTTCTTCACTGGATGGTCCGTCGGAATATTCACGAGCGATCGTCTCAAAGTCCTCGCCATCGGCAAGACGCTGCCGGAGTTCCTGAGCAAGCGTTAGTGCTTCTTCCTTTGTACGAGTGACATCTTCCGCAGCGGAAAGCGCACCTTGGTATGTGATAAGAATGTGACTGGCTTCCATTTCTTCCTTTCCCGTAGTTATTGCCCGCAGATGCACCAAATACACGGTGTCGTCGGCGCCTCGAATTCCTCGAATATCTCCTTCACTCATTTCCAAAAGGGATTGCACAAGAGGATCGTTGGGGTCATCCAGAATAACGTCGTCCTTTTGCTCCAGCGGAACACCTTCCTGTTCCGCCAGAATACCGAGTGCTTCGGAGAAGTCATCGATCGTTCTTCCTTCCTGAGAGTGTTCTGCAGTAACTTGCGCCAAGAATATTCCTGGGATTTCCGCAAAGCGTACATTCCCATCTTCCGCAATCTGCGGCACAAGCACAACACCTTCCTCTTTATAAACCTTGTCACCCGGTTTGGTATTCCAGAGTTTATCGAGCCCCTGCGGCAGATCGCTCTGAAAGTACGTTTGGTCATCAATGTACTGTATG
>JBAYNS010000076.1:0-6076 GCA_041678625.1 Candidatus Peribacteraceae bacterium | reverse complement strand
GCTTTCTCAACTCTTCTCACTTACGCACGCCCGAAACTTCCGGTTTGCGCGAAAGATTGGAGGATCTTCTGGAGCGCACGGATATCACGCCTGTTGTTTTTAAGCAGCTCCAGAATCTCCACAGTATCCTTGATCACACAGCTCTTGCTGGCCGTATTGCCTTCATTGAACAGAGGCAGAACGGCAGCCAGTATCTGCAATCGGTTCCGGAACACATCAGCAATCTTCTTGATAAATACCTCTATCAGCGTTTCCCCACCACTCTCCTCATACCGCACGGAAGCAGCGAAACGCTCTTGGCAATTTTGCCTCCATCTATCTCAACGGAGCTTACGCCATCTGCAGAAGAAGACGGCATACCGAATATTTCTTGTGTGGCAGATCAGACCGTTGAGTCTCTTCTGCATAATCTTCCCGGCAAACGCGTCATTATGCTGCTCTCCAGCCGCAGGCTGATTGAAGAATGTTTTATACGGTATACCGAAGCTCTGGAAAAACAGGGTGTCACTCTTATTTGCCAGAACTTAAGCGGTGGCCTGGAGCGCATGCAAGCGGAGTTCACTGCTGCGCCAGCCCCCTGTATATGGCTCCTTACGCCATGGACATATGAAGGGGTGGCACTGGACCCCGATATGGTCGATCACCTTGTTATTCAGACTCTCCCCTTTGATCACCCTAATGATCCCATTCTTTCCACGCGCTCTGGGCACTACCAAAATGCGTTTGAGGAATATACGCTGCCACGCCTGGAACATCGGCTCTTCCGGCTTGTGCGGACATTCTGCCGCCACCGGACAAAAGAGGGGAACGTTACCATTCTCGATAAACGTATTGAACAGAAAGGATACGGAAGGCGAATAAGGGAGCACCTTGCACAGCTTACACAAGAGAAAGATCTACAGGTTGAAAAATTGAAAGGTCAGGAGGTCGAAAGGTCTGAAAGTCGAAAGGTTGATAAGAAACAAAAAGAGAAAGCTCCGCCAAAGACAAAGCGGCCAAAGAAGCAGAAGAAGAATACGAAGACTTCAGAAGATCAGCTCTCGCTCTTCTAGCCCACGTTTTTGCCTTGTAGAACAACAAATACCGTTCGCCAGAGAACCCAAAGATCCAGCAAGAGCGACCACTCTTCAACATAACGCAGATCCAAACGTACTTCCTCGGCAAACTTGAGCGAGCTGCGACCGGAAACCTGTGCGAATCCTGTCACTCCCGGTTTAACCGCAAAGACACGGCGCTGATAAGACGTGTACCGATCAACTTCCTCTGGTAGATGTGGACGCGGTCCCACCAGTGACATCTGCCCAATAAGAACATTGAAGAGTTGAGGCAATTCATCCAGATCAAAGCGGCGGAGAGCCTTGCCTACACGCGTCACACGAGGATCGTTATCCAGTTTGAAAAGTGGCCCATCCCTGCGCTGATTTTTCTGCAGGAGTTCCGGCTTGCGTGCATCTGCATCCTGCACCATGGAACGGAATTTAAGCATCGGCAAACCTGTATGACCATGCTCACGAACGCGACGAGAAACGTATAATATCGGCCATCCCGATTCAATGAAGACTGCTACGGCAATCAGTACAAAGAAAGGAATGAGTACCACAATGAGTACCACGCTCATTACAATATCGAACATCCGCTTGAGGACCCGGCCCCACCCATCGAGCGGAGTTGGTTGGAATTGGAGCATGGGTACGGGCCCCAGTCGCTCCACGCGCAGAAGATGCGGGACATCGGCAAAGACCGGTGGCAGAAAAGCATAACCAATATGGTGGCTGCGACAATAATCAATGAGTGAGAGGGTTTCATTACTCCCCGGATTCGGATCGGTCTGCAGAATGAGATCCGGCTGGCATTTGATTTGCAGACGCTTGAGTGAAGAAAGATCGGAAAGATGCCCCAGATACTCGTAGTGCGTATCGCGGGCCAACACGTCACGCGCAGTGCGTGCAATAGGATGCTGTCCGATTGAGGCAACCAACCGTACGCCGATTCCACAACGCAGGAATGCGCGCTGAAGGATAACAACGGCTGTCCGCCCGAGTGTGACAAAGAAGATGATGAAGAACGTGGAATGCACCAGTAGTACGCGCGAATAGAAGAGTTCTTTGACAATGAGGAAATACCATCCCATCACTACGACCGTCCACAGCAGGCTCGCTACTGTGATGTTCCCCAGTTCAGAAAAGCTGCTCCTAGTGGTATGCAATGCATAGAGACTTAGGAGTGCAGCCAAGAAAATAAAGACAAGGATGCCCGGGACAATGAACGTGTTCCCATATACTCCTAGTAGCGGCAGGGTAAGAGCGGGTTCCAGAAGCTGTACGCCGGGAATGAGGTCTATATTCGCCTCGCGCAGGCGGTAACTCAAAAGAAGTGCAGCCAGGACAGCAAACGCATCCATAGGAATGCGCAGGAGGCCGAATATCATTTCTGACTTCTTCATGGAAGAAGAGTGTACACCGAAATGCTGTGGCTGCGGTCACCTCTTTTACAGCGAAATCCCGGCAAGGCCCGATTCAATCGAGGAACGAAGACGGGTGGAGCCGCCTCGGGGATTTGAACCCCGGACCTACGCATTACAAGTGCGTTGCTCTACCACTGAGCTAAGGCGGCTTACGGTAACCCTAATGACCAATTGAGGTGATGCTACCACTGCCTGCCCTCCGAAGCTCCGAATGAAGTGAGGAGCGTAGGTGGGAGCTAAGGCAGCGTGGGATACTGGTGGAATCTTAGCAGGTGTCAAAACTAAGTGAAGAAAAAGTGGGCTAGGATTTGGGCTAAGGCTAGGAATAAAACTTAGGAGCAACCTCTTTGCGCACCCTGGCCCTAGCCCTAGCCCCATATTCAAGGTCAAATACTTTTCCAAATCCCTCTTCCGGAAGATAATAGTGTTCTGCTCCTTCAGGTGATCGCCCCCGCGTCTGCGGGGGAGGAACGTCCGGGCACCAATGGAACGCCCAGTGGGTAACACCCATCTGCCTGTCATATATCCGGTAAAGGCAGGTACGGACCAGTGCCACAGAGACGAGCCCCTTTAGTGGGGAATGAAACGCCTCGGAGTACCGAGGACCCCGCCGTTCACGGCGAGGGTTGGTAAACTTCTGGGTGGTGCAAGGAGGATTTGGGTCGCTGGATTTCCGCTGTGGTTCCGCAGCGCCACTGACCCCTCCGCGATGAGGTTGTGAGGCAACTCCAATCCCAGATAGATGATCATCCCTGTCTGCCAATAGGCAGACTCGACAGAACCCGGCGTATCGAAGGACAGATATAAGCCGAAGCGCTTCCGTGCTTATCTACGGAGGTGTTTCGTGCTCTCTGCCTATTTGGCAGATGATTGCCGCACATATGTACGCGGCAGCGTAATGGTAAATGTTGTTCCTTCGTTCTCTTTGCTTTTGAATGTTATGGAACCGCCCATGATTTCCAAAATCATCTTTGCAATATAAAGACCCAATCCACTGCCGTCTGTATCGATTGCCACGGCATTACGTGCACGGAAAAGGCGCTCAAATACGCGCTTCTGTTCTCCTTGCGGAATACCAATCCCCGTATCTGCAACAGTGATTTTTATCTGCCTTGCCGTTTGTTTGAAACCGATGGTGACGGTGTCTCCTTGCCTGGAGTATTTCACTGCATTGCTGAAAAGGTTTTGCATAATTACATGCAGAAGCACCGGATCTATACTGACCATGCATGCCTTTTGTGGGATGCGGATATCGCAGGAAATTTTTGCATCTTTGGAAAGGGATTGCAGCTCTTCAGTAATGTCCCTTAGCAGCGCAGCGATATTCACACGCTTCGCCTTGGGATTGATCGCTCCTCCTTCTAATCGCGAAGCGCTGAGGAGCGTATCAATGAGATTGGACATGCGCTGCGAAGCAAACTGCATCTCCTTGAGAGATTCGCGCTGAATTGTTGTCAGCGTTTTATTTTTCTCATCGCTAAGAATTTCCAGATACCATCGTATGGTTGAAAGGGGAGTGCGCAACTGATGAGACGCAAGGGAGATGAATTCTGACTTAATATAATCTGCGCGGCGCTCTTCCGTCATGTCCTGGAAGACGATAACCGCACCCAGTAATCGGCGACCTTCGAGTAGCGGAGTAACAATGATGCTTACAGGAAGAAGGGTTGCATCCTGACGCACAATATTCATATGCGCGTTTGTGTCGGCACGGAAAGGTTTCCCCGTGCGCAATGCACGTTCGATGGGATGCCCTTTCCCTGTGCGCAATTCATGCCTGCAGGAAAATGGCATCACTTTTTCAATGTTGTTTCCGACTACCTCGGACATCGGTAGTCCCAACATTGCACTTGCGGATGTATTCATTTCCACAATACTTCCTGCGCGATCCACCATAATCACTCCATGCTGAATGCTTTCCAGGATTGCACGATCTTTTGCATATTGTTCTCGCAACTCTTTGGTGCGCGCTGTTACTTCTTCCTCTAGATTTCCGTACATCACCTTAAGCCGCTGCGCCATGTCATAAGCGACACAATCGAGAATTTCCACCTCGTCTCCGGTGTGTACTGTTCGGCGGAAACTCCAATGATCCGGTCCCAGGCGAGCCATTATGGTGCTCAGGCGACGAATGGGGCTTGTGAACCGCCCGGCAAGCAGATAGGCAATAAGGCCTGCGCCTAAAGCCAGAACTATTCCTACAGCACCAAGAATCCATGCAAGCCGTACGGTATCCTGCAATGCCTCGCTCACAGCGACTTTTGCCACAAGCCCCCAACCAAGACTCGGCAATGTGCGGTACGCCGCATAGACATCCGTACCGGTGTAATCCTCTGCTTTGCGTAGGCCCTCTTGGCCTTTAACCGCCTGTGCCAGCGGCAACCCGTATGCTTGCTGTTCGTCAATGTTCCCGAGCCATAGAGGACGGTGTTCCTGCATCTGATAACGGTGATGCAGAAGGACAAGCTCTTCTTCTTTGTCCTCCATTCCCAACAGAATCTCTCCGCTCTTTCCTAAGGAAGAAACTGTTAAAATACTTTCTAGGATCGGAACAGCATCGTAACGCATACCAAGGATACCAATACGCACTCCATGGGAGCGGATTGGTGAAAAGACATCGTAGGCTTCCCATCCGGTGATACCAATATTTGGTCGCAGTACTGTAGTTGTATCCGTAAGAACTGGATCATTTACGGGAGTTCCCGCCCAGGAAAGAACGGCTCCCTGTGCATCAAACACCGTGACACCCAAAATAGGCATATGTTCCTGCCGCATTTCATCAAGCAGCCTCTGTGGTGCCATGAGTGATTCGTGTCGCGCTGCAGCAATGATTTCTTCTCTGGAGGCGAGTATGACCGATTGTTCGCGATTGCGCTGGAGTGATTGCTCCAGCATATCCTCCTTTGCCGCCACAACAGCAGACAGTTGCGCAAGAGTGCGTTTCTCCAACGCATTACGTGCAACGACAAACGCGATGAAAGAGAGTGTCAGCACAATACAGAGTGCAAAGAGCACATACTGTCGTACCGCGCGCGTAAGGATGGACGTGCGTATGGGAGGTAGCGCGGTTCTGGAGTTTTGTTTTGGCATTGAGAAAAGCTTCCTATAATTATAACAAATTATTTGGATTTAGTCTACAAATAAGCCCCGCATATGCGGGGCTTATTTTGCAGCTAAAACGGGCTTTCTCAGCGTGTGACGCTGATTGTTGCCTCCTGCTCAGCAGCAGGTGCTGCAACAGTCACACGACCATTGTCATCTTGCACAATGGTGTACTCGGTGGAAGCACCGGATGCAGACTGCGGATCCTGTGGAATGCCGACAAGGTAGGTGCCAACCAAATCGGTGGCAAGATCCACTTTGGATGCATTGGTGCATGTAACACCGGTCACACTGGTGATACAGATTTCCTTAGCAGTGCCTGTGGGAATATTCCCAGGCAATGTGCCGCTATTATCAATTGCATACTGATATGCCGCGTTGAGAATGGTGTTCACATCGCTGCGGCGCTGTGCATTGCGGGCGTCACCAAGCTGCTTGGTGGGGTTGATGGCCACAATGACAATGGATGCCAGGATGGCGATGATCCCGATAACAAGGAGGAGCTCAATG
>JBAYNS010000075.1:0-6077 GCA_041678625.1 Candidatus Peribacteraceae bacterium | reverse complement strand
TCGAACGCGGACAAGTGATCGCCAAACCCGGTTCTATTACTCCTCACACCAAGTTCGAATCGGAAGTCGTTATCCTAACCAAGGACGAAGGTGGTCGCCACACTCCATTCTTTAAGGGCTACAAGCCGCAGTTCTACATCCGCACAACGGACGTAACCGGCACGGTAGAACTCCCCGAGAATGTGGAAATGGTGATGCCTGGCGATAACGTGAAGTTTACCGTCACTCTTGGTTCCCCCATCGCCTTGGATACCGGCACGCGCTTTGCTGTTCGTGAAGGTGGTAGGACTGTTGGTGCCGGCGTGGTGACCAAGATCCTCGAATAATTGAATCTCTGTGTGCAAGGGGGCCTTTGTGCCCCCTTTCCACACTTCTCCCCCTTGTTCTTTCTCTTCCCGTCACTATGACTCCCGCTAAAAAGCCCGTAGCCAAGAAGAAGTCTCCGCCCAAGAAGCCAGCAGCAAAGAAGCCTGCTGTCCGTACTACTAAAAAGAATGCACCGAAGAAAGCGGTTAAAGCCTCCTCGGCTGCAGATGTCGCAGCAACGGTTAATGAGACAAAGAAAAAGGAAACCAAAAAAACCGAAGCTCCTGTTTCATCAATTCGCATTCGTCTGAGTGCCTTTGATCACGTGGTGCTTGATGAAGCAACTTCGAAGATTGTGGATACCGCAGAACGTAGCGGAGCAGTAGTCCACGGTCCGATTCCCCTTCCGACCAAAATTCGCAAATTCACCGTCAACCGTTCGACCTTTGTCCATAAGGATGCACGCGATCAGTTTGAAATGCGAACGCACAGAAGGCTTATTGACCTCACGGAAACAACATTCAAAACTATCGAGAGTCTGCAGAACCTTAGCTTGCCCTCTGGTGTGGATATCGAAATTAAGATGGGCTAGCTGCTAGGCTCCCGTTTGTGCCGTTTCGCTCACTGCATCGTCACATGCAAATCCCTGAGCTACATTTTCCATTCCTTTACCTTGAGCCCTGCTTTTGCCGCTGATTGTTCTGCTTTCTGCTTACTGTTGCCTTTTCCCTTGGCAACTTGCTCATCTTCCAGATACACCGCGCAGGTGAATTCCTTATCATGATCAGGACCACGTTCTTCCAGCACTTCGTAGTGCGGTGTAATACCAAGTAATTCCTGCGCCTTCTCCTGAAACACACTTTTCTCATCGCGATCCTTGCCCTGTGCAAGAAGCTGCTGAAGCCGCACCAGAATGAACTCTTTGCAGAACTGTTCAGCCGCACTAAAACCCTGATCCAGGAATATAGCACCAATGAGCGCCTCCAACGTATTAGCGAGTGTAGACTGCTTGTGACGACCACCACTGACCTCCTCACCGTTGCTCATATAAATGTAATCGCCCAGCTTGAGCTCCTCTGCCACGGATGCAAGGTGTTCTCCGCGCACAAGCGCTGCACGCCAGTTTGTCAGCTCCCCTTCTGACTTATCCATAAACTGGAACAAATACTCCGTCACTACAAGCTCGAGTACGGCATCTCCTAAAAATTCAAATCGCTCATTGTGCTCACCCTTTCTCCCCGCACGCACTGCGCTCCTGTGTGTGAGAGCCTGTACCAAAAGATCCTTCTTATGGAATTTGATACCAATATGCTTTTCCAGAAGGACAAACGAGGCGGGTGCTGCCATATGTCAGCAGTGTAGCGCCTACCATGCGCAGCGCACAACCTACAGAAAAAGTTGTATGCACAGATCCGTAATGGTGCTCAGCTCGAAGGAAATGGTTAACCCATATATGCCGCTTTGTGCAATTATTTGTATTTTAATTTCAGTATCAACAAAGATATTGCTACCAAAATCTCGATCGTTGCGGAAAGCGTGAGAGGATTACTTGCTATGCCTACACCGTAAATAATCCAGAGAAATAATCCTGTGATGTAAACCAAAATCCATGGGATGGATATATCTTTGGTAGATTTGGTTTTCCATGATTTATAAACCTGAGGCGTTAGGGATAGAGCAATAATTGCTGTAGCCATGTATCCGACAACTTCAATATTCATAATTTACAGGAAGTATCACTATGATAGTCCAAACTCTTTTTCGTACAACTTCGAGATATTCCTCTGCTATCAGCTTTACGATTCTTTCTGTACATTCACACCTTCTTCCTTTGCCATGGTGTTCAGGACACCATTGACGAATTTTCCGCTCTCCGGCGTTCCGTACTCTTTGGCAATATCAATGGATTCGTTCATCACGACGGCAGGCGGAGCATCTTTGGCAAAGAGGAGTTCATAGGCTCCCACCAGAAGCACGCAACGGGAGACGGGATCCATGCGTTCCCATGTCCAATCCGGCGCATATTTTTCCACCACCTTTCTGAGCGCTTTTTCATTCTCTAAAACCCCGCTGAGCAGAGTAAAAGAAAAATCCTCTTCCGCCCCCTCCAATTCATGCAAATTCTGCTGTAAGGATAGTACGGCATCTGCATTCCGCCGCTCCCGCTCAAAGAGAACCTGCACTACGGCAATGCGCGAAAGATGGCGGCGGCGGGCCATGGAAGAAAATGAATGGAATAAAAAGAAGACAAGATCCATCATACCTGCTTCTTGCGTACTTCTCACTTCTTCCTCCTCTTTTTCTAGGCCTTAATCCTGGTGACGCCCTTGAGCGCCTTCTTCGCCTTGTTCTTGGGTTCTACGGCCACGGAGTATGGCGATGCTTGCAGATTGGTAAGCCGCCTGATTTGCTTAGCCATATAGACGCTGTGCTGGGTACGCCCTGCACTCTTGGCTTTCCGCTTTTTGGGGGTTGGTCGCTTGGACATTGCTGGGGCAGAGTAAAGAGAAAACCGTTGGAAGTAAAGAAAAACAAGGATTTCCTTCTGGTGTTTTTCCTGCGTATTACCGCCGTTCTCCTGCTATGGCAAGCATGAACCGCAGTATGTAGAGGAAGAGATTGAAAATATCCAAATACAGGCTCAGAGCGAGCAGGAACGGATTTGCCCCTACGCGAGCAGCATTTTGGATGCGCTGCAGATCATATGCGGTGAAGGCAGCAAAGAACACAATCCCCGCTCCGGAAAGCAGGATTTCAAACTGCGTGGATTGCAGACTTGGTATAAAAATCTGGGCGACACCCAGAAGAATCAGACCCACAAGACCCAGCAGAAGCGCTCGCCCCATCACCGAAAGATTCCAGGATGTTGTGCGCGCGAACACTGCTACCGCAGCGGTCATGAATACCGTGGCACTCACGGCGTTGAGGAGGATGGTTCCGCCATTGGCGTACCCTGCCAGAACGTACAGAATATACGGCGTAACCGTAAAACCGGAGAGCAGTGGAAAAATCCCAAAGAGGATGTAATTGAGCGGGTACGAACGCATCCACAAACGTGCTGTGAAGATGATGCCGAGTTCTGCAATGAGCAGAACAATATGCATGCCGGATGCCATGAGTACCGCTGTATACTGCATTCCGGCATACACCCCCAGAACAGTGAGAGCCATAGCGAGTGCCAGAAGCCCATATACTTGGGATTCCGCTGAGGATGTAAGCGTAATAGGCTGGTTTTGTGCAGCAGAGAATTGATCCATAGTGAAAGCATTGTAGCAGATCTTGCAGTGTATTCATGGAATCTTCCCGATTGATGTGAACATGGAAATACGATGAGTTTTCTGCTACAATAATAGGATTATGCGCATTATGAGCCTCTTCTCTGGCCTGCTTCTGGCGCTTGTGACCCCGCAACTGGCACACGCAATCTGGTTGAATCCGTGCCCTTTTGGCGGCTGCGGCTATCTTCCCACAATTATTGTCAACATTACTCTTGCTGCTATCACCGCCTTTGGCGGATTCCTGATAGCCATGTTCGTCTGGTACGGTGTCAAACTCCTGCTTACGACCGCAGACGACAGTGCGCAGACGGATGTGCGCAAAGCATTCGTGTATGCCATTTTTGGAACCACGTTGGTGGCAGGCGCATTCATCATCTCCGGCAGCTTTACATCAGGGGGCACTCTCATAGACACTGCAGCTATTGATGCAGGAATTCTGACCCCTCTGAAGCTGTTCGTTGAAGGACTGGTCGGTATTGCATTGATCATCAATATCACCTTTCAGGGGGCACGCCTGATCCTCTCTGAAGATGAAGGACAGGCAACTGCCGCACGCAAGCGATTCATTGAAGGGCTCATTGGAGTCATTGTCGTATCGTTTGCCGATAAGATCGTGGATGCCTTTCTTCCTTCGGGTAATGCCACGATGATCTCGGGGGAAATAGCAGGCATCGCACGGTTCCTCGCCACGCTCTTTGGCGTTCTTGCCGTTGTAGCCATTATTGTCGGAGGATTTTTCCTTGTGGGATCTGTACAGGAATCCTGGAAGGAAAAAGGCAAGCAAACCATTATTGCTGCTCTGGTTGCCCTGGCTGTTGTCTGGAGCGCTTACGGAATCGTTACCATTTTCATCGACTGATATGCGCCTGTACGCTGCCATCTCCGGGATATGCGCTGCACTCCTTACGCTCTGCGTGCCTGTTGCATATGCATTAGACTTCAGTGGACTCAGTGTTGTTGTAGACAGTGTCTCCGGCACTTCCGGCGCATCATTCAGCGATAATGGCTTTGGCACGATCTTCGAAACGATCGCTTCGGCATTCGTTCCCCTTGTGTACATTACGGCAGTGTTCATTGTTGCCAAGTCGGCCCTTCTGCTGGTTGTAGAACAGAGCGAAGGACAGTTGGGGCAATTTAAGCAATCTATTGTTTCTGCCATTGTTGCCGTTGTACTCATTTACCTTGCCGGAGCGTTGAAGGATGCGCTCTTTGCCGGAGTAGGTGTTGTCCCCTCTGTCAGTGCCGCAGACAAAATCACAGAGGAATTCCAGGGCATTGTGGACCTGATTGAAGAGCCACTCGCCGTCATTGCCGTTACGATGATCATCGTAAGCGGTATCCGGACAGTTATGGCCTACGGCAGCAGCGACGGCATGACACACCTGCGCAGAACGGTTTTCTCTGTACTCACCGGAATTGTGCTGATCGTCTCGAAGTTCGCTATCAGCCAATCCCTCACCGAAACGCACACGCCGGATCCTATCATTGCCGTTATCGTTTCCATTATGGTGAAACTGCTCACATTTGTGACCATTGTTGCAGTCGTTGTCGTCATCTGGTCAGGACTCCTCATGATCGTCAATGTCGGCAATGATGCTCAGTACCAGCAGGCAAAAGGTATTCTCATTCGCGTGATCATTGGCATTTTTGTAATCCTCTCCGCTTCGGCAATCGCCTACGTCATGCTGGGCGATGGTGCTCCACTTTTGGGAGGATAAATATATTGTTGAATACAACTGACAACTCGTTCATGGAATAGTAAAAAGGTTCTTAATTGATCCATGCCTTTTCCAGATACTCGTGAATACAACGGTGCGTATTGAAGTACCCGATGAGACCGATGGAACGCATCATGCGCCGAATCCAGCGCTTGCGTTCGCGATACTCGTACTCATGAATCACCTCATACTGTAATTGCGTGTACAGATCTTCTGCATCGACTTTACGGTGCTCCTCCGGATCATCAAGTGCCCGTGCGAGTGGACCGATGCGCCACCCGGCTTCCGGATCGCGATCGTAGGCTTCTATCCACCAACCATCCAGCGAGGAAAGATTGAGCACGCCATTGAGACATGCTTTCATCCCAGATGTGCCGGATGCTTCATGATGGCGCATCGGCGTATTCAGCCACACATCTGTACCGGCAACAAGGAGCTTGGCAATTTCCGGATTGTAATTCTCCAGGTACGTAATTTTCACCGAATCCTTCAGTTCCTTTGAGCGCTGCACCATGCGCTGGATAACACTCTGGGCAAACGCGTCCTGCGGATGCGCATTCCCCGCATGGATAATCTGTACATGACCACCACACACCTCCTTTAAACGCTCAAGATTGGTGTAGAGAAGTTCCGGCCGTTTGTACGAAACCACACGGCGCGCGCTCGCAATCGTGAGGTGGTTAGCATCAAAATGCACACTGGAATGTTTATTGACGTACTCGATGAGCCGCTTTTTTGCCGACTGGTGCGCCTGCCAAAGCTCCTCCCCCGGTAT
>JBAYNS010000074.1:0-6125 GCA_041678625.1 Candidatus Peribacteraceae bacterium | reverse complement strand
TCCCGGAGTTTGTGGAGCCCCAGATTCAATGTCCGCGGGATGGGAGTCGCCGTGAGAGTGAGAATATCCACCGAAGCGCGCATTTCTTTAAACTTTTCTTTCTGCTTCACCCCAAAGCGCTGCTCCTCATCCACCACAACCAAGCCGAGGTTAAAGAAGTGCACATCCGGCTGCAAAAGACGATGCGTACCAATGATGATGTCTATATCTCCCTTGCGCAGCTTTTCCAGAATCTCTTTCTGTTGGCGTGCACTGCGGAACCTGCTGAGCATTTCGATGCGAACACCAAAGGCTCCCATGCGCTCTTTAAAGTTTCGGTAATGCTGGTCAGCCAAGATAGTAATGGGGGCAAGTACCGCCGCTTGTTTGCCATCCTGCACCGCTTTAAATGTGGCACGCATGGCAACCTCGGTTTTTCCGAATCCAACATCACCACAGATCAGACGATCCATGGGGTAGTCGCTTTCCATATCTTGTTTGATGTCCGCAATCGCCCGGATCTGCCCCGGAGTTTCCTGATAGGGAAATTCTTCCTCAAATTTTTTCTGAGGATCCGTATCGTCGCCATAAGAAAACCCCTTCGCTTTGGCGCGCTTAGCATAAAGCCCAAGGAGTTCCTTGGCGATTTGGTGTGTTTCCTTGCGCATTTTCTCCGTAATGCGTTTCCACTCCGTTGTTCCCAATCGCGTCAGACTTGGCTCCCTGCCTTCCTCGTAGACGAATTTGCTCAATTTGTCTGCTTGATCAACGGGGATAAATAACTTGTCGCCCTCTGCATACGTCAGCTCCAGATACTCCCGTGCAGTACCGTCTACTTCTTTTTGTGTCATCCCCTCAAAGTGACCAATACCGTGTTCCATGTGCACAACAAAATCTCCGGGGACAAGCGAGGTAATAAAGTCGAGTGCAAGTTTTTGAATGCTGCGTTGCTTGCCGGCTTTTTTCAGGGAAAAAATTTCACGATCGGTGAGGAGTGCAAATTGCTGATCGGGATTTTGCAGAGAATGAGGAAGAAGATCGTCTTCTCCCGCAGAAATAATCGTGAGAGTTCCCGGCTGTCTCTTGTCTCCTAAGTTGTAGGGGATGTGTTCTTCCTGACAGATTGCTTTGAGCTCGCTCGCTCTTTTTGTTACCACAAAGAGCGCCCATTTCTGCTGCAGCTTATCGCGCACATCATTCAGAAAGTCCTGCAATGTGTAGAATTTGAGAACCGAAAGGTACCGCACATGAGCATGATTCTCCTCACGAACAGGGAAGGCGGTGAATTGGAGAAGAGAGGTTTTTAGGGGCGCCTCAATATCGTCCTGATCATCGAGTATCAGGAGTATATTCTGCGGCAACTGCTGCAGAAGGGGCTCCATGCGCTCATAGATGATGGGGAAAATATCGAGTGGCTTTTCCCACACGCTGGTTTTAGAGAGGTCGTCTCGATCCACTGCAAAAATCTTCTCCACTGTCTCAAAATCCAGAGCAATGCGGAATGAGTGGCTTGCCTGAATGGGGAAAATATCCAGCACATCTCCGGTTCTGCGATACTCTCCTGGCTGCAAGTACAGATCTTCTCCGTGTTGATAACCTCGTGCTACAAGCTCTTCCACAACATCGATGAATTTGATGGTCATTCCCTTTTTAAATATCACCTTCTTCTCACAAAGTTCTTTGTAGGAAGGGAAATCCCCATCCCACGTTTCTCGTGAACAAATAAAGAGTTGCTGCTCCCCCTGCATAAAGAGAAGAAAGCGCTGAAGCGCCTCTGGGACAATACTGCCTTCACCATCTTCCACCGGCAGAAGAATTTCCGCTCTCTGCTCAAAAAAGTTTAACCAGTGATGCAAAGTTTCACAGTGTTCATTTTTGTTCGTAACAAGAATTCCTTCTTGCGGACGAAAGGATTCCAGATGACTGATGAGGAGTGCTTTTGCTGTTTCATTGGAGGCACCCGAAAGTATCAGCCGCCGATGCGCTGCAAGAAGATCCGAAAGTTCCCGATGCGTCTCGCTCCCAAGAAGGAGAGAGGATTTCATGAAGGTATGAGGGATACTGAAATAATACAATGTCGTCTTCTCCACAAAGAGCATTCATTCTTACCATACGTTTTTAGCCCTTCTTACTCATCTTGTAACCGCAACGGCATGATGAGGTGAAGAGATTCTGCGCGCGATGGTAAGCGGAACACTGCCGGATGCATGCTGTCAGTAATGTGCATCTCCACAGTGTTGTCGTCCACATGACCAAGGAAGTCTAGAAGGTATGAGGAGCTTAATGCAATCTTATTGCTGTCTCCTTTTACATCTGTTTGTAGCGTGGCTTCATCTTTACCTGCCTGAGTCTGCGGCGTGGTGATGTGTACGGAATTCTTTGTGACTTGGAGAGTGAGGTTGTTGTTTACCTCTTTTGCAAAGTAGTGCATGCGCTTCACAGTGGTGAGGAGTTCTTTTGTAGAGAGAACAACTTGGGTCTTTGATTCTTTTGGAATGATTTGTTGATAATCCGGGAACTTCCCCTCGATGAGCCGAGAGAGGAGTTTGGTATTTTCAAAGCCGATCTCAATTTGTTGTGCACTAAGGGTAATATCTACTTTTTTTGGGGCTTCTTTCTTCTTGTCGTCCTTTGCCTCTTCTTTCCCTTTCTCTTCTTTTTTTGTGCTTAGAATGGCGCGGAGTTCTTCCAGAACCTTGGCGGGGATGATGCAGGAAATATCACCGGCTCCGCCAGCCATCTTCGCCTTGTACTCAGAAAGCCTATAGCTGTCTGTTGCAACAAAAATGAGTTGTCCTTTTTCCGCGCGGAGGTACACCCCAGAAAGGACGGGGCGAAGTGTGGATTTCGCCGATGCAAACGTCACCATGTGCAAAGCATCCAAGAGGGGTGCTGCATCAAGGGAAAATGACTCCTCTTTTTCAATAGAGGTAATTGTGGGGTATTCCGTTGCTGCCTCGCCCGCAATCACTGTTTTTGCTTGTTTGGAGGTACATTTTAACTGTGTCCCCTCGGTGGTTTCCAAAAGAACCTCTGCATCTGAGTTATATTGTGCAAAGTTGAGTATTGCTTTTGCCGGTACGGTAATTGCTCCTTCATTTTCAATGCTCGCTGTAAAACTTGTTACAATACTTAATTCCAAATCGGTTGCACTCACAGTACAGCGCTTTCCTTCCACTTCAAAAAGAATATTTCCAAGAATAGGAAGTGCTTGTTGATTACTAATTGCACGACTCACTAAATGAAGTGCGTGAAGAAGGTCAGATGTTCGGCATGAGAATTTCATACTTTCTATTATAGAAAAGAAAAGAGAGTTTAAATATAAACAATTCGTCATCGTAGTGATACCTTTTTCTTTAGGGAATAATGATGACATATCCTGTGGAGAGGTACAGTAATCTCTGCATAAAAAACAGAAAAATGGCTTAATGAAGCCCAAAGAAAAAACAACCGCACAAAAATTGTATGTGATGAGGGTGTGGAAAACCTGTGGAAAACAAGGCCAGGAGAGGTGTACGGCTGGAGCAAGCAATTTTTTGTTTATAGTAAGCCAAAAACTCAATCTTCTGTGGATAAGTAATCTAAAGAACGACGCAAGTGCCCTAGGGGCTTTCCACAGAGAGTGTGGATAAGCACAGAACATTTCCTCTTTAAGAATTAGCCCTTAATCCCCTCTCTATAAACATTACGCTCTGCTGGCAGAGGTGCCGATGCGCGATTTTCTGTGCTGTGCAAGCTTCCATCTTTCCAAGAGAGAAATCTTCCATCAGGAATATCTTCTGTCAGTACGCAGCCGCTGTTTACAAAAGTTCCGGCGCCAACTTTTACACCAGGATTCACACTGGTGTGGATTCCAAATCGGCATCCTTGGCCGACAATAACACCAAGCTTATGCAGACCTGTTGAAACTTTTTCCCCCTGGACGACGGAAGAAATTTCTCCTTCATCCAGGCGCAAGTTTCCAGTGATACTTCCTGCGCCAAAAGAAACATTTTCACCGATGATGCTATCGCCAATGTAATTGGAATGCGTCCAAACATGCTCCGCAAAGATGCTCGCTTTCACTTCGGTGGAGTATCCCACTACACAATTGGGTCCAATACTTGAACCACGCACAAGAGCATTGTTAGCAACAATGGAGTGTGGGCCGATGTAGCAGGGGCCGCGAACCGTTGCATGAGGGAAGACGCGCACGCCTTCTCCCAAAACAACAGGTCCATCAATAACAGCCGAAGGATGAATCACTGCAGACGAATGAATGGACTGCTCGCCGATGTTTCCTAAAAGGTGTGGTAATAGCTCCAGCAAATGCCAGGGGTACTTCACAGCTTGCCAATATCGTTCATAAGGAACCGCACGATATGTCAGAGTGCCAAAAAGATTGGTGAGTGCCTGTTCATAACCGTCATCCGTCCCGGCAGGAGCCTCCTTTAGCGCCGCAAGAAGTTTTGCAGGCGCGTTATGAACGTGGGCGACAATGTTCACAAGATCGCTGGGCTCATTACCTGCTCCTGGTTTTTCCATAATTGCGGTGATACGTTCTTCCTCCAATTGCAAATACCCTCCGGGGAAATATCGCTCTCTGCGCTGAGCGAGCATGGCGCCGTCAACACTGGGTTGCAGGGAGGAGACAAGAAGACTGCGATATCCTTCAGGATCGATAATGTCATTGGCACACACTACTAAAACAGGATCATCACCACACAAAGGCAGAGCACTTAGAAGTGCGCCACGCATTCCCAAACTCAAATCCTTTTGTTCGATAGTCTGGTAGGCCGGATAGTGTTGAGCAACATCCGCAAGATTATGTGCACCACCGACAAGAATGATATCTTCACACCCAGCCTGCTTAAGGCGCTGAGTGGTCAATTCCAGCAAGTTGGTGCCACAAAGAGGAAAAAGCGTTTTCTCGGTCAGCGGCCAGAAACGCTTGGATTGTCCGGCGATAAGAACAAGGGTTTTCACAGATCACCAACAGTACCTTATGAATGGCTTCAGAAACAGCGAATACTCACCTTTCTTGTCCTAGTGGAGATGGGAGAACAGAGAGTGTTCCTTCTTGTGCGGTGGAGTGGAGAGGGATGCCAAAGTGAGAATAACGCGCAAGGGTAGAGGGGCGGGGATGCCCAAAGGAATTTTCTTTCCCCACAGAGAGGAATGCTTCCTGCGGATTGATTGCCAGGAGAAAACCCGTGGAAGACGAAGTGTCACTTCCGTGGTGTGGCATTTTGAAAAACTCAGCACGCACGTCGGCGCCACTTGCCAGCAATGCATTCTCTGCTGGCTCCTCAATATCTCCGCTTAGAAGGACAGTCTCCTGCGCAGAGAGAACACGAATGACAACAGAGGCGTTGTTAGGATTCTTATCTTGTGTGGCTTGGGTATCCGGCCAGAGGATATCCAAAACCGTACCGTCACCCAGAGCAATATCCTGTGCGGGATCTGCAAAGATGATCGGGACATGGCGTTGAGACGCCTCTTCCAAAAGGGCCAGGTACCGGGGGGTTTCACTCCTTGTTCCCGCAAGGAGCAAAGCACCTACAGAATAGCGTCGTAAGATCTCCGGAAGTGCTGCAATATGATCGTCGTGCGGGTGCGTGAGGATAACCAGATCAATACTGCGATCAAAAAATGGCATATATTTTCCTAAGTATTCGAGCGTACTCAAGTCCGGTCCTCCATCTACAAGAACTTGTTTGCCCGATGGGCTTTGAAGAAGAATGGAATCACCCTGCTGTACATCTAAAACCCGTACATGCAGGCGCCCATCTGGTAGAAACCAGATTTCATGGGCAATCAGTACAAGGGCTCCCGCAATGGCCAAGAATGCAGTAGAAAAAAGAAGACGCATAAAAGCGGATTACTCTACCACAACCACTCTTTATTGTCACCTATACGATTTTCCTGCGCCGCGAGCGCAACCAGCCAAGAGCTGCTCCACTCAAAAGTACGGAACCCGTCACCAGACCTCCGCCAACCTGGCTCAAATTTCCATTTGTCGCCACCGGAGGTTGGACCGTACTTGCAGGAAGTGTTGGGACTGTTGTCGGTATAGACCCCAGAGGATCTATTCTCCCAAGAGAGATGTTCCTATATGCCGCGCGGTAACTGGTGCCGTCATTGTGGCCAATAGAAAGAGACAAACC
>JBAYNS010000073.1:0-6245 GCA_041678625.1 Candidatus Peribacteraceae bacterium | reverse complement strand
TCGATTGCGCACTCATTCCCGGCCGTGCATTCGACCGCGATGGCAACAGATTGGGACGCGGCAACGGCAGCTACGATCACTGGATCCGTGAGCAACGCACGGCAAATCCGCAGACAAAGATTTGGGGCATCGCCTTTGAATGTCAAATCGTGCCGATCGTGCCAACGGAAGAACACGACGAACGCGTTGATGCCCTCATCACCGCCCGTGGGTTGATACACGTAAAACCGACGTGAGGAACAGGCGAACCTCTGCCTGATTACTGCTCTTTAAAGTAAATCGCTGCTAGGAAAATAAGAAGCGCCAAGCAGAGCAAACTGACCATGAAGTACATGCGGAGAGTGGAGAAGAAGAGAAAAGGACAAGAACCAGTATGCCACAACTTCCATGGAGCGACATGCGGAGAATAAGGAATGTAGTCAGAGACGCTTGTCGCATGGCGCTGCCCTGCTACGCTAACACGTGTCACGTTCCCTCTTTCTATGACACCCGCTCCCGCAACTCTCGCTCCCAAACATACTTCCCCCACTGCTATGCCATACATGCCAGCTCTCGCGAAAACCGATCCCGATGTACGCGATCTCATCATTGCCGAAGAGAAGCGCGAATGGGATAAATTGCGCCTCATTCCTTCGGAGAACTATGTATCCACTGCAGTATTGGAAGCTTCTGGCAGTGTTCTGACGAATAAATACTCCGAAGGCTACCCGGGCAAACGCTACTACGAAGGTCAACAGATAACCGATGCTATGGAAAATCTGGCTATTGAACGGGCCAAAAGCATCTTTGGTGCAGAGCACGTTAACGTACAACCGTACTCCGGAAGTCCGGCGAATATGGCCGTGTACCATGCGGTACTGGAACCGGGCGATGTGATTATGGGGCTCGCTCTTCCTCACGGAGGACACCTGACTCACGGGTGGAAGGTGAACTTTTCCGGCAAGCTGTATCATTCCGTTCCCTACGAACTGGATCCGGAGACAGAGCGGCTCAACTTCGACATGATCCGCAAACAGGCAAAAGAAGCAAAACCCAAATTGATTGTTGCCGGATACACCGCATACCCGCGCATTATTGAGTGGGACAAGTTCCGGGAAATTTGTGATGAGGTTGGTGCGTACTTCCATGCCGATACCTCGCATATCACGGGGCTTATTGCCGGGGGCATGCATCCTAACCCGTTCCCGATTGCCGATACGGGCATCACGACCACGCACAAAACCCTGCGCGGTCCGCGCGGCGCCATGATTCTCTGCAAAGAGGAATTTGGCGAGAAAGTGGATAAGGCCATCATGCCGGGGCTACAGGGCGGCCCGCATAATCACACGACTGCGGCAATTGCCGTAGCTTTAAAGGAAGCGACGACGCCGGAGTTCAAAGCGTATGCAGAACAGATCGTGAAGAATGCCAAAGTGCTGGCCGATAGGCTCCTTGCACATGGATTCCGCCTGGTTTCCGGCGGTACGGATAACCACCTGATCCTCTTTGAAACCTTTAAGAGTAAAGGGATTCTGGGGCGCGATGCTTCACGGGCAATGGATAAGGCAGGCATTGTCACCAACTGCAATACCGTGCCGTTCGACCCGAATCCGCCATTCAAACCTTCCGGTGTACGTATCGGCACTCCGGCCATTACTTCACGCGGGATGAAGGAAGCGGAGATGGAGAAGCTTGGCGACTGGATGAATGAGGTGATCGAAAACGTGGGTGACGAGCGCGTTCTTGCCCGCATCGCCGGCGAAGTGAAGGAACTCTGCGCCAGCTTCCCCTGCCCGGGTATTGATCCCAAGAACTGGAAGTAACCTATAGTCCTTGTCCACTTCTCCGTTGTTCCAAGCCATTGGAATGACGTTTTGTGGCTTTATAAAAACAAAAACCAACTCTCTATGAATGTCATTGACGCACAAAATACTTCCACTATGGTATGCACAATTACTTCTTCCCTATTCTAGCTATGCCTGAAATTGATGAAGATGGATTCGGCCCGGATGGTGGCCTTGATGAATGCGCAAATGTTACCCGTGCTGAGACAGGCGTACATACACTGCCACCAAAAGAAGACTGGACTGACCCCCTTCACAACGGCGAAATAGAAGAGGGAAGAAAAATGGCGAAAAGATTGCAACAATTGGGGATTCTTTCATAGAAATTACCGATGTAAAAAGCCTTCTCATGCAGAAGGCTTTTTTCTGTGTATTACCCGATGCCACCAGACCCCAATCCTCTTTTTCTGTCAGTTGCAAAGCCTATGAATACAACAGACAATCCTCCTCCTCTGATGCGCACACCGTTCCTCATCTTCGGTACATTACTTCTGATTTCCAGCTCTGCAATCGCACAGACGAATTGCAGTGATGTGCAGAAAGAAAAAGGGTCCGCTGCCTATCTGGAGTGTCAACGCAAGGAGGACATACAGCAGATCAAAGACGGCATTACCAAGTTTAAAGAGCAAATCAGTATGGAGAAGGATGATCTGAAGAAGCGCTACGATCGTTGGATCAGCGACGCAGAGGATGTGCGCGATGATCTGGACCGCGATTTGAAGCGCCGCGAAGAGGACTTGAGCGATATGATCGCCGATTTAAAGGATACGGATGCTTCTGCCGATCGGATAGCCGCAGAGAAAGTGCGCCTGGATGCATTCAAAAGTGAACGCAAAGCGGCAAAATCCGCATACGATAAGCGCATCAAGCTTTTAAAAGACCAGCGCGATATGGAAATAACGCGGCTGGATCTGCAGTTGGCGCAGTATGAATGGGATGTGTGGAAGCGCAGGAGCTGGTAAAAAAGAAAGAATATTTGACTAAATAAACATTTTATTATATTATATATAATGTCGGATTACAAACCACGTTCTTTCAAAGAAAGGGGGTTCCCATGTGGAACACAAGAACGAAGTACGCAATATGTGTACTTCTTGCCGTCCTTTCCGTCAGCAGCGTGCTTGTCGCCGCTATGATGGATTTGAGCGCAGCAGTTGTCGGAGTCGTGCTAGGAATTGCCTGGCTCGCACTCGCAGTGACTTTAGCTACGGTTAACGTAACCGAAGTGCTAAAAAGGAGAACACCAGAAGAGAGAAATCCTTCTACAGGGAAGTTCTCCCAACAACTGGAATCGATGCTGCTATTCTGCAGTAGCAGACCAGTTCTTTGGTCTGCCTTGCTACTGACAACAGTCTTTCTTGGGGTTCAGTCAGAAGAGACCACTGCAAAAATCGCTGGAATGGCCACGGTACTGTTCATAGCACTCACGGTACTGGTCGGAGTCATCCATGCCGAACCACCAATGAAGAATCCTCCTCAAGAGGAGGAATTCGGTCTCCCAGAGGATTCTGTCCAACCAGAATAATCCGACAGCCCTGCATTCGCGGGGCACTCAGAGACGGTGCGCATCATCGCATGCGCACCGTCTCCCAAAATGTTTAGTGTTCTTGTCACGTCAAACATCCACAATGCCATCAATATTCGAAATGGATTTTCCGCTGTACAGAGAGTAAAAATGGTAATTTTTTGCTGAACAAATTTTATATTCACAAAACACTTTTATGGACTGCGCCATGGTAAAAACTTGCGCAGGTTTAGGTGGATTCGTACAATAGCCGGATTTGCTTCTGCAGGTCACACACAAAAAGTCACACAAACACACAGCCCCGCCACGTCAGCTTAAGATGACGTGGCTCGGGGCACTCCCCCGCTCCTTCACACCAGCATTCGACTCGGCGCCTTTGGCACCTCGCTCATGGTCTCCAGCCCTTCGGGCTTCCGATCACGCCAAGACGAATGACTCTGAGTGAGTCCCGAGTACATCTGTTAACAACCTTCTCAAGGAACGAATCGAAGAGTCATTCCAATACCGAGAAGAGAGGGGGGTAGCCCTTCCCCCACCGACGAACCAACGTTTTCCGCTCAGTCACACACACCTCTGTTCCTGCTGGGGAACTGGAAACGTTCAATGGATCGTCATCGATCGGCTACCACCCTCTCTGCTCTGCGATGACGTGCCGTGGTTATGAGGTCGCTCCACGGGATGCATCCCTTACTCCCCATGGTCTCCTTCGCTCACAGCGATGCCTTGAGTACCTGGCACGGGGACCTCGTTCGGTTGCGAGGAGAAACAAGAAACCTGAGCAAGGCAGAGATTCGAGAGCTCCTCCTCTCAGTCAGCTTCCACCTTAATACCGGCTCAGCTAGCCTACAGTGCTTCTGATAGTCGGAGGGAGCGAGACAAAACAAAAACAAAAAAGGCCAGTGGTTACTACTGGTCTTTTTTGCAAAGAGAAAAATCCCCCAATCCCAAATCCCCAGTATCCAAATCCCTGTCTGCCAACAGATAAATCAAATCCCACCCTACCCCTTCTTTTTTTTCGCTTTGAGTTCCAGCAGTACTTTGCTGGGTGGCGGCACGCCTCCGCTCCCTTCCAGCTTTTTTTCCAGAGTTTTCATGGTTTTCTTCTCTTCATCTGTGAGCTTCTCTCCCATGAAATCCTTCTTCCGCAACATATTGAAGTCATTGACCCACATTTCCCGGTCCCGCCATGTACGGTACTCCTCCAGATTCATACCCTTCTTGCGAGCCTTCTTTAGCTCCTCGTCTTCCTTCTCTTTGGATTTAGCAGTGTTCTTGACCTGCTGCTTTGCCTGAGCAGCAGAAGCTGCCCATTTGTAAATCTTCTGTTCCACTTCCGTACGCGTCTTGCTATAGCGTTCACGGGAAAGTTTTCGCAAGGTTTCGATACGTTTGGGGTCCTGCCGATAATCAGGCGGTGGCAACGTGCTGACCGAGAATGGCTTAGAAGGAACACCATCAATCATGAGACGCATGTATGCATGATACTTCGGCAGGCTGAGAATATCTTTGGGTAACGCCATTTCCTCAAACTGCAAACTGAGGACTTCCGCATCGTCGCTGCCGACTTGAAAACTCACCAGTGATCCAACGTTGCCAAATACCGCATCGCGTAACATCGTTCCTTTCTCTCCGATCAGAAGCTGAGAGACATACTGATTCGCCATGGTCAGATTCAGGCGATATTTGCGCGCTTCGGAGAGGATTGAGGCAAAAGATTCCGTGGCAAAATTCTGGAATTCATCGACGTAAAGGTAGAAATCCCGACGTTGCGCTTCTGGAATATCTGCCCGGCTCATGGCATCAATTTGGAATTTTGTGACAAGCATGGAACCGAGGAATGCAGACATATCTTCACCGAGTTTTCCTTTGCTCAGATTCACCAGGATCACCTTGCCCGTATCCATGGCATGACGGATATCCAGGCTGCTCTTCACCTGCCCGATGATATTGCGAATGACAGGCGTGGAAAGGAGCTGCCCCACTTTGTTCTGGATAGCAGAGACTGCTTCTACACGATATTTGTCTGACCAGCCTTCATACTCGTCTATCCAGAAACTTTTCACGAGCGGATCAGTAACACGTTCCACAACTTTGCGACGATAGGTATCGTCCGCAAACATGCGCATGATCCCGAGCATAGAGGACCCCTCATATTCCAGAAGAGCAAGAAGTGTATTGCGCAGGATGTGTTTCATACGCTCGCTCCATGTATCGGGCCAGAGTTTGGTGAAGACACCCATGAGCCCTGATGCCACAATGGGACGCTGATCCGCATCACGACATTCCAACATATTGAAGGAGAGCGGATAATCGCGGTCAGACGGATCAAAGATCACAATGTCATTTGATCGACTCTTGGGAACGAATTGTAAGATCGCATCAACCAGATCGCCATGAGGATCAATAACGCCCACCCCTTTACCGCTGTGAATGTCGCTAAAGATCATATTTTCCAGAAGCGTGGATTTACCCATGCCTGTTTTTCCAATGGCATAGATATGTCTGCGGCGATCATCGGGCCGAATGCCAAACTTGGTACGTTGGCCGCGAAATACCGCTTCGCCCATGATCGTAACGTCCTCCTCCTCTGCAAGAGGAAGATCAATAGGCGGCTCGAGCTTTTTGCTGAGGACCCAGTCAATGTTGGGTGTCTGTACCAGAAGTGTCGGCAGATGCCAGAGCGTAGCAACCTCCTCTGCCGAGAGAACATAGGGGTAATGCTGGATACCATAAGGAACAGCAGATTTCACTGTAGGTTTCTGCATACTGAATGCGTTGCAATCGGGAAGTGAAAACTGTCGAAAGCTCCCCGCGATTTCCTCCACTTTCATCATGCCTGCTTCCGTTTGCCCCTTAGGTACAATCACACTGACGCGCACATTACACAGGAAATGGAG
>JBAYNS010000072.1:0-6341 GCA_041678625.1 Candidatus Peribacteraceae bacterium | reverse complement strand
GGAGGGCAGACGAGGTGAGAGACCATGTGCGGAGTGCACTTTCGCGCACTATCAATGAAGAAATGGCGCGGATGGAGAACGGTGAGCGGATGGAGCGGCAGAAGCGAATGCGCCATATCGCTGATGATCACCGCATCATCACGCAAAGAACGCACCCATTCTGTTTGCTGATGCAGCACGGTCTCTTTGCCCAGCACATTATAAAGGAGCACGATGCGCGGCTGTGATGACCGGAGTATGTTCGTGAAATCCTCTCTGTCCGCATCCAGAGTTTCGGGATTGATCGTATAGAAAACCAGATGACAGTAACGACGAAAATACTCCAACGTTTCCTGACAGTACAAAGAGGGGACAAGAAGCGTTGCCTTCTGCAACGCATAGTGCTCGATGAGATAGGTGAAGGCATCGGCAAAAGACAGGAAAGAAAGAACCTTCCGTCCGGATGGCCATTTGTAAGACTTCAGGTTGTAGAAACGGAGGGGAAAGACGTGCGTTGCTGTCGGGACAATGCTGGGCATAGGCCTACAGGGAAACATGGAGCGGATCTCCGATGGAGACGCGTCCGTTGTGAATGCAAAGCCCGCCAGTGGCCGGATCGTCGTCAAAATCCATAATTCCACTATCGATGTCTGCAACGTCAATGTCAAACGCGAGCGCAAGATGGGCGGCAGTCGTCAGCGATACATTCGATTCATACATACACCCGATCATGACGATCTTCCCATGCTCCTGTGCACAACGAATAATGTGTGCGGCATTGAGCGGACCGCCGCACTTCATGAGCTTTACATTCACTCCTGCTACATCATCTTCCAGAAGTAAACGACAGGAATCGGCAACTCCCACTGCGGATTCGTCAGCAATGACCGGAATGCTTTTCATCTGATGCAATGTGCGGAGGCCTGCAATATCCTCGGCAGCAACCGGTTGTTCAATCAACGCAATATCGGAAGAACCAAATGCTTTAAGGACTTGCTGTGCATCAGCGAGACTGTATCCCTGATTAGCATCCAGAAGAAGAGAGCATTCCGGCGGAAGAATGCCGAGCACCTTTTCAATTTTCGCAATATCCTCATGCACATCAATGCCACACTTCACTTTAAGAGAAGTGAATCCTTCTTTTAAACGATGCTGCACCTGTGCTAGTGTCTCATCTTCACTACAAATGCCGATGGTCACTGTTGCGGTCATGTTGCTTCGCACCGGTGGAAAAAGATCATTCATGGATAAACCGGATTGGCGCAGCAGAAGCGACAATGTCGCTTCTTCTATGGCTGACTGAGCGGAAGGTACGGCAGAACATGCATCTTCCAATGCTGTGTGAAGCATCTGAAGATTCGGATATGCATTCAGGAAATCCGGCGTGATATCGTCGGTTAATCTTCGCATGGTATTCTGCAGTGTTTCTCCCGTTACTTCCGGATCAGGTGAAGCTGAACCAACTCCTTCATTCCCTTTGCTATCCGTAATGCGGATGAATGCAACGGATGCATCTTCCACTGTTTCGTATGCAATAGAAAAAGGCTCACGGAAGTGCATCGTTACTTCCTGAACCTGCACACGGGTAACCGGAGAGCGGAATCGCAAATCATGCATTCTCATACGGCATGTAGTCTCTCAGTTCTTCCGTAAAAATGCGAAGCAAAGGAGCACGAATTTCTTCAGAGAGATTACGATCGGGATTGATACCCAGATACGTACGACGCAAGCGTTCCTCATCTTTTTCTAACTTTGGACGTACTTCTTTGTTGAATCGATCAATGCTTGCACCGGTATGCCCGGCGCGGCTGGCAAGGAGGAAAGCAAGACCCAGCTCTTCCTGTGAACCGTAGACGGGATTCTGTGGATCATAACCAAAGAAGTTCTCAAACACTCCTGTGTGCTCCTGATCGAACAGATTCTCAGTGAATCCAATAACTGCCGTATTCACACCGCAGGCGGCGCAGAGCGCAAAGATGTAACCGCATTTTGTACAATGCTGACACCAGCGGCGTTCGCGTGCATTCTCGGAATCTGCCATGCAGGACATCTGGAACTTGCCGATTTCCGGATAGCGATGATGGAGAATATGTGTGATTGCAATTTCGTAGAGCGGTTCCAAAAAACTGGTGACAGAGATGTTTCTTCCCAGAAGAAGGGAACTCACCACGCTCTGTTGCGGCGTACAGTCGGTGTGTTGGTCATAGGCAGACTTATAGACAAGCATATCTTCCCGATCGAAGAACGTATCATTACAGGATTGCTCATTTCCCAGTACGATCATATCGGCATCAAAAGCGTGCGCGAAGGGAAGGCAGAGCAAGCTGTATTCCGTGGTTTGCAGCCCCCAGCCGAGTTCGGTTTGCAGGTTAAAGTATTTTCCTGATCGTAACATTCCCGGTTGGTAATTGACGACGTGAACAGGGGAACCGATCTCTTTTTCAAAAGCTTCCAAGAGCGGTTGTTTGTGCATGTGTTCATACATGTTTGTTGGCTCTACAAAGAGAACGGGGATCGGATCAATGCCAAGTTCACGGCAGAGAGCAAAAGAAAGCAGACTCTCTTTACCAAACGAAAAAGGGACGATCGCACGCCGCGGGGATTTGCTCGCCTTGGTGAGTGTCACGGTTTCCGGGTAGGCAACTGCATTGCTGGCAAATATCGGATGGACATTGAAGAACGCACGAACGTATTCACGCGATGAGGCATCATCCGAGATGGCTGTGGTAGGCATGTCGTAAATGCCATTTTTGAACAAATAGGGTTCGGAAAGCGGCCGGGCGGTTTTGTAGTGAACTTCACGAAGACCGAGCATTTGCGGAACGAACAACGTTGAACTGTACGCGATGTTGTCTTTCAGAATTTCACGCTTATCCGTTGGATATTGTTTCCAGATTGCCTCGGGGTAGTGAATGGGAAAACAGTCATCATTCACCAGAATATCGATACCTTGCTCAGTCACGTGCGCATCGACCGTGAGTGTGTTCCCATCTTTGTGCGGTTTGTGTGATGTCATGTGAGAAGAGTAGCCGGAATACGAGCTTGATATCTCTCCGCTGCTATCAGGAATATTGTCTCCAGCAAATCTTCGTAAGAATATCCTGCAAGTTTTGCCGCCAGGGGGAAGAAATCATCGGGGTCCAGTCCCGGATTCGGATTGAGTTCCAAAACGAAGGGATTTCCCTGTTTATCAACACGGATTTCAATTTTTGCGTAATCACGGCAATCAAAGGTTTGGTAGATATCCAGTGCCATCTCACTGATGAGTGTATTGAGTTTTGGTGAAATTTTGGCAGGTTGCTCCACACGGATTGATTTCAGAATGTCACCGTTCTCTTTCCGCATGAGATCTGTGGAGTAAATATGCCAGTATTCTTTTGGCATACGATCGAAAACTGAACGAATAATCGGAAAGACCTCCACGTCATCTCCGTTGCCAAAAATGCACACGTCCAGTTCATCTCCTTCAATATATTCTTCAACGAGAGCAGGTCTCTTGAAATCCTGCAGTATCACCTGTGTTTGTTTGCGTAGCGCTTGCGGTGTTGATACAACCGATGCCGCACTGATTCCATGGTAGTCATCCGCATTGGATGGTTTCACGATGAGGGGGAATGTAAGGTTTTCCGTAATTTCATCATTCACGTCATCAACGTAATCCCATTTTGGGGTGGGAATTTCATGGTAATCCAGGAGTTTTTTCACGGTGATTTTATCCATTGCCAGCGCCGTGGTGGAAGAACCGGATCCGGTAAAGGGGATTTGGAGCATTTCCAGAAGTGCGGCGACATTCGGTCGAAAGAGCGGCGATTCGGGATGCGTTTCACAGAGGTTGAAAACAAGATCAATATGACCATTCTGTAATTTTTTGATGGGGAGAGTGGCTTCGTTCACGTTAATCAGCGTGACGCTGTAGCCAAGAGACAACAGCATTTGCCGCGTGGCTTCACCGGAAGAAGTATTGGAAAGAATACAAATATGCAGGTCATGTAAACGCTTGGCATCGACTTGCCGGATTCGTGCAAGCCGCGATGCTTTCATAATCTGACTACGAACAAGAGATGCAGTATCTAAATTGTGCTCTCGGGTAGTTTTGCCCAGAAGAGAATCTCTTCGATAGCGTGTCACATTGATCTTTACGGATTGCTGAAGTCTTGAGAGCAGCACTTCGGCTTGTTGGTAAGATTTCTCCTTTACCCACATCCAACCGGCGTTTTCGAACCCTTCCGGAGGGACAAGCACAGCTTCTCCAATTTTTTTAGTCAGATGCAGGTGCATTTTCTGTTTCGTTTTTGTGGGCAGATTTTTCTGCTGAATAGTACTGATAACACCGGATTGCAACGGAATGAAATACTTGGTAATAATGGCACCACGCGGCTCTTTCTTTTTGTAAGCGGCATGATCGCCGCATGCTATGCTCAATGCGATATCCACCATATCCACACCCCATATGTGTTTGACATACAAATAAATGTCATCGCCTCCCATGCGTGATCCTACTTCGACTATCTTGGGCCCGTCAGAAGTAATTTTTATTTCAACATGTGCAAGACTGTCTCTCACTCCCAATGCAATAAGAGAAGCTTCGGCGAGTTTGATGACAGCCTGCTGCGTCTCGTCATCCAAGCGTGCGGGAACAATATCGCCACATTCGACAAAGTAGGGTGGCTTCATAGGCTCTTTTTCGTTGATGCCAATGACGTGCGGAATGCCGTATTGCACAAAACATTCTGCACTTACTTCCAATCCCTCCATGTATTCTTCGTACAGGAACATACCGCTGTTATATTTGAAGATCGGATTGAATTGTTCTGTGCAGTTATTGATGAGGTAGCGCAATGTTGATTTAGCCTCGCTCTTTTCCTGCACCAAAACAACAAATTCACTATCGGATCCCCATGCCGGTTTCATGACCGCGGGGAGACCGATTTCTTTCACGGCTTTTTCCAGGTCGCGGTTGGTTTTCACCAGTGCAAACAGCGGGTTCCCGAGTCCTGTTTCCTGCAAGCGCGTGCGCATGGTGTGTTTGTTGCGCGTATTGATAGCCGTATCGACCGTGTTGCCGATAAGTCCGAATTCTTCACAGATGCGCGCAAGGAGCGGGACATCGTCTTCCCAGAACGTAACCGCTCCGTCGATGTGCACATCAGCATTGAGCTGAAGAAAGCTATGCAGTTTTTCACAGCATTCATTGTGATCATAGTTATTTGCTTCGATGAAGTGGTCTACCAGAGATTTTGGACAATCCATTGTCTGATTGAGCAAGAGAACGGTTGCTCCATGTTTTTTTGCGCGTTCCAGTGTGAATTGTTTTTTCTTGCCCCCGGAGTTTACAAAAAGCAGTGTCTTCCCGGTGATTTGCATTTTGCTTTGCATCCTGTGCAGGGCATACTTTCATCGTACTTGTCCTCTTGCGCAAGTCTTTTTTATGGGCGAATGAAAGATTCATGTCCTCTACAAAAATTCTTCTCTGATGCGATAGGATTTTGGGATTACTATGTACCATGGATGCGAATAGCGCATCCATCAACCAGTGCCATACTGATTTTCTTCTGTGCATTGGTAAGAATGCGCTGGAATGTGCTCTGAGATGTCTGCATCTCCTTTGCAGCATCCTTTTGATTGAGTCCTTTCACATTCTTCAGTCGCAGTGCCTCCATTTCCTCAGCAGTGAGCTCCACAACTTTCAGGCTGCGCAGAGGCACGCCCTGCGGTTTGTAGTACGTTACCGTGGGGGAAAATCGGATACGACGTAGTCCTCTGGGGCGTGGCATAGTGTGGAGAAAGCGAGAGTGAGCGCAGTATACCTTACTTCTTCTGCGCATTTTTGCGTGCTTTGCGTACTATTTCCAATTCGGCTTCGAGCGCCTTCTCTTCCTCTTCTAGATTGGTTGGGACATCGGCATTCATGCGCCATGGGCACCCAAAGCAACCTTGGCCTCGTTGTAGCCCTCTCTGGCCGAAGCGATTGCGCCGAGATGCACCTTGGTTTGCACAGGGTCCCATTCCACGTCCGGTCATAGATCCTTGTCCGGCCGGTCCTGTTCCATCGAATGCTGGCATAGTAATATGGGGAAAAACGTAATGAATATATACCCATAACAATGACAAGTCAATACAAACGTCAACACGTTTATCAGGATGACACTTCGTGGAGTGTGCACTGTCCGCCAAGTATTGCATAGCCTTCCAGCAGGCCTCGAAGCATCTGTGCGTAAGCGTATGTTAACTGGGTCATTTTCACCCGCCTTCGCAGGATGCCTCCAGCGTAAGCTGGAGGATGAATGCGTCTCAATTGAAAGGCGATCCTGCTACGGACGGGTTACGCCCTGCGAGGCACGAAGTGAGTGAAAAGAAACCGC
>JBAYNS010000071.1:0-6494 GCA_041678625.1 Candidatus Peribacteraceae bacterium | reverse complement strand
TCGGGAACGAACTGGAGAAAACGGATCTCATCCGTGTAGACCAGCCGCGTCCCGGCGGCACGTTGACGCCTGAGACTGTCATCAGCGGAGAGGCGCGCGGGACGTGGTTCTTTGAAGGCGACTTTCCGGTTATCGTCGAAAATGCAGCTGGCGAGGTTCTCTTTATAACCCACGCCACCGCACAGGGCGACTGGATGACAGAGGATTTTGTTCCGTTCACCGTGACTCTGGAAGAAGCGGATTTTGGCAATGCGGAAGGAGGAACGCTGGTTCTGAAGAAAGATAATCCTTCCGGACTTCCGGAGAATGATGATGCGCTGAGAGTACCGGTAATGTTTGGTAGTTAATAGAAATACAATTGAATTCAGTCACTTGAACTATGTTTGCTTAATAGCATATATTATAGTATAATATAACTATTAACCCATACAAACATGGACCAACAGGGATTTATCAATGCTGTTAAAGCAATGAAGGCGCTCCCTACAAAAATAATTCGTGAGCTTACTGCTATGGCGCCGATTTTGTCAGACGAGATGCGTAGAGATGTTTTATATAAATTTCGTCACTTCAACAAACAACTACGATTGAATCATGAGGAAACTTTGAATCTTTATGAAAAAGGTCAGAATATTGCTCGCTTCGCGCAGAAAAAATTTGCACCGAGAATTCGCAATGCATGTGAAAAATTGGAGCAAGAAAAGAACGATCGAATATTAGACCATTTACTTGATTCATAATGATGAAACAACACATCAACAGCTCGAATTTTGGAGGTGATTTCGAACGGGAAAAAAGGTTAGTTGGTATGCAATTTAAGAAAGAATCACAATTACCTCAATTAGACACCACTAAGTACGAACATCCTGAAAATGGAGAAATCACTGAATATGAACGTGAGCAAATTTCCCGACGCTATTACGAACAAATTAGACCATATGTCCTGAAGATTAAGAAGCAAGCAGAGACTCTTTCAAAGAGCGATGCCCAAAAGTACAACAAATACAAAGAAAAATACCATAGAGAGGTACTGGACCGCTTATATGAAGTAGATATTCAAATGGAAAAGAATCAAGAAAAGCGAGATGAGATAGTCATGGCGGCAGAAGAAGTACTGAAGGAAATGCGGGATATTGCAAATAGATTAGAAAAATCTCCTGCATCTGAACCAAAACTTGGATATGAATCTCACCCTGAACCAATATCAACGCAAGAACTACCTCAAAAAAGCGTGCCCGTTTCAAAACCTCAACAGCCATCTATCTCGGAACTACCGCTAAATTCTGCACCTCAACAAATACCAAAACCAACGACTGCTCAAAGTGCAAGGATAGCATCAAACTCAGGATTGGAGTCAGAAGCTCAACCGAAGCCTATTTCTGAATCAGGACAAGAACCTGATCCAGATGACCAACGAGAAGGATTAACCGGAGATAATCGTGAAATGGCACGTTTAATCGCATCTAATATGTATCAATATTTTGACATTCCATATGAAAAAACTTATCGAGTGCTACGAAAGGCATTTGGGAATATGGCAGAAGGAACTGACTTTGGGCTATACAATATTAACAATATAGCAGCCCCCAACAATCCAGGCTGGGGATGGAACATGGCTAGCCGTATTTGGAAATTGCTCAAATTCGACAAGCAACCATTCGAGACTCCAGATGATTTTGATAGAGTGGTTAGCTGTCTTTATCTCAGGACAGCTAAGTATGCAGAAGAAATCATTAAGACGATTTCAAAGGGGTCACAGAACTTGGGGTTCTCTTTTGAGCAAAGAGTAGATATTGATATCGAAAAGGATCGTTCTGTTATTCTGATTATTAGTGACATCCTTGAAAAAGAAGGATTAGACCCCAGCGATCAACAATGCGAACAACGTATACAACAACTATGGTCAGAGGTGCGCGATCGCCAAGAACAATCTTTTACAGAAAGTGAAGACGTATACAACAGCGGCGCTGAGAAAGGAGAACGTAAACCAATTGATATACTGTATGTCAGCAGTAGTAGCTCACTAGAGGAAACCTTCTTACCAAAACAAGATGATTTAGTTCAATCAATGAATAAAACTCGAAACGGTCAATTAAACGGTGAAAAGAGGGGGACAATATATATGCATGAAGAAAACTTCTCCAGAGCTATTCGACATTACCAACAAATCCAAAAAGACTATGAAATGGGTGGCAATAAGGCTGATAGACACCTTGTCGTCTACGTCAGCGTACATTCTACAAGCAATGGTAATGAATTTGGTGGCGTGGACAAACTCCTTGCATATATGAACCCAAAATGTACAAGCTTAATGTACTTTTCGTGCGAAGGAGGACGTCAACTACAAGAAGCTAACAAAGAAAATCGTGGTAGAAATGCGAATCAATTTGCCATAGTAAGTTCCACAGTAGCTCCTCTACACCCAGAAGAAAGTATGAAAACAAAAATCTTCGATGCATACTCAATTGCAATGAAAGGGCCGCAAAAAGGATATCAACATGCTGATGTGAATAAAGACGGTCAGGTAACCATGGGTGAATTGCGCTACTGGCTTGATGTATCCGTGCGATATCACGATCCAATCGCCTTCGACAATTCAGGCAATCAAATCGTTAGTTACAATCCTGAAAATGGGCAACAGGAGACCATTGGCTAGGAAGTAAAATCCAGCGCCGTGACTTTCTGCCACACTGCTTGCACCGTCTGCTTGAGTTCCTCAAGTTCCGTCTGCGTAATCTGAAAGGAGCGCGTTACGGGGTGCTCACTCCCCTCCCCGATGAATTCAAGCGCGTATTCCACGGGTTCAATGGGCGTATTCTTGCATTCCAGGAGAAGTGCATAGAACGCCAGCTGGCGGAAGTAGTTACCATCATCGCGGATTTGTTTCTCTGTTTTGGGACGACCGGTTTTAAAATCGATCACGCGAGCGGGAGCGGTATCCGGTGCAAGCAAATCTATGCGATCAATTTTTCCGCGGATGGGAATATCGCCAAAGAACGTCGTGATGGGATACTCCACCCGGTAAATCACCGGGGATGTGCCCGCAAGCTGCGCATCGTAATAGCGCGGCAGGGCATCTTCCCCCACTGCCGTGAGCCGCGCGCGCTCCGCTTCCGTCAGAATCTCGCGCTCCGTCAGGTAGCGCCGGAAAGCGGTGAGGAACGCTTCGCGTGAGAGCGGTTCACCTTCCTGCACTGCAAGCGCCCACTGGCGCAGTGCATCGTGCACGGCATTGCCGTAGATCAGACTCGACTTCTTTGCCTGCGGCGTCTGCAGAATATCCAGCTCCAGGAACATCTGCGGATCTTCCAGAAAGTGATTGAGCGCCGTCACGGAGAGCGCGTAGTTTTCCAGCCGTTCGCGGAGGAACGCCTCCATCACACCATCGAATGTCGGTGGTGTGTGCAGCAGGACTGATGCCCGCTCCGGCTCCGTGAGTGTATGGAGCACCTCGGGCAGCGTGCCCGCTTCCGCAAAGAATGCAGAGGGAGAAACTTCCCGCGTTTTATCACCCGTGGTCAGCTCCTTTGGACAGGAGAAGATCAATTCCTGTTTAGCCCTGGTCATAGCCACAAAAGCCACTCTGCGCTCATCTTGATTCTTCTCATACGCACGCTGATCCTTCTGCCAACCGAAGAGCAGATCTTCCGGCATGGCAACACCGCCGTGATTGCGGCGACGATCCCAATGTCCGTCGCGGAAGTTGGCCAGTATCACTATGGCAAATTCCATCCCTTTGCTCTGGTGCGCCGTCATCAGGCGTACGCCTTTCTCCGTAAGATGTGGAAGGCTGTAACTCATACGCAAGTCCGGATACTCCGGAGCCTCGTAGTACTCTAAGTCCGATAGGAATTGCTGAAAGGTGAAGTGCGGCTGTTCATAGGCACGGAGTTTCAACCGTTCAAAGAATTCCTGCAGAGCCGCAAAGCTCACAGGATCAAAGTCCGCTTCCGTTTTCCCTTTGGCAAATGCCAGAAGCCCGGAATCTTTGATGATATGTTCAAGAGTATCCACAACGGTGCGCGATGCTACTTTGTTATGCAGATCCAGAAGCACATCGCGTGCATGGATAACGGCATCGGTATTCTGCAACGGCACAGGTTCACCATCCGGTTCATCCAGCGAAAGCAGCAGAGATTGCACCGTCACGTCATCATCGCGGCGCCGAGCGTATAGGCGACCCAGATCAGCCGGATGGCAAGCAAAACACGCGCATCCCAGCGCTCCCGCCAGTGCGGCATTGTTTGCCGGATTTTCCACGGCACGCAGGATGGCAATCACCTGCTGTACCAGTGGATGATGCAGCAGATCGACCTTGCCGGTCATCTGCACGGGAATGCCGCACGCCGTAAGGACATCATAATACGGCAGTAATTCGCTGTTGGTTTGCACCAGAATGGCAATCTCCTCCGCCGGCGTCTTCTTCAGGCGCTCGGTAATGATATCCGCCAACATCCACGGTTCGGTCATATCACTGGGGGCAAAGAAGAGCTGCGGCTGCACGCCGTGCTTCTTGCCGAATGCCGTCAGATCTTTCTGCAATCCCTCAATCCGCCCCACAAGCCGTTCGGTGTTGTTGGCAATCACACCGCCGGCTGCATCCAGAATTTCCTGCGTGCACCGGAAACTCTCCGTGAGGACGATGATGGGCGCTTTGGGAAAGCGCGTGTGGAAAGAGAGAATGTTCTGCAGATTCGCCCCCTGAAAGCGGTAGATCGCCTGATCGTCATCACCAACAACAAAGAGGTTCGGCTCATGATCCACCGTGGGATACGTGGTCAGCAATTCAACCAAACGGTACTGCGCACCATTGGTATCCTGAAATTCATCCACCAGAATGTACTGGTAACGCTCCTGCAACGATGCCAACAACCAATCGTGCTCTTCCAATGCGCGGTTCACATAGAGAATCATGTCCTCGTAGTCATAGCGCTGCGTACGCTCCAGCATTTCCTGATACCGCACGAACACTTCCAGGAGTTCGCGGAACTTACGGGCAGAGAGCAGATTCTTCTCATGCACTTTGGTCCCCTCTTTAGATTTGGATGCCATGTCCTGCTCGTACTGATCGGCAATGCGCGTGAGCTCCTCTGTATCCGTCACTCCCTCGCGCTTGAGTTGCCCGATACGCCCGATAATTTCCCGTGTTCTTAAGTAAGGCTGCTTCTTATTCACCAACACGCAGTCGGGAAGCAGTTGATCAATTATTTTGTTCACCTCGCGTACCCGCTCTACGTCGCTGATTTGCTCGAGTGCGGACCAATCATCAAAGACCAGAGGATGCTCGGCAATCAGCTCATTGCAGAAGCTGTGAAAGTTGCGCACCGTGACTCCATACGCATCAGAACCAATGTATGCACGCAGGCGTTCCCGCATCTCTGTTGCCGCACTTACCGAGAACGTCAAGCAGAGAATATTGCTGGGACGCATCTGTGTCCGCTTGAGGATATTGGCTACCCTCAGGCTTAAAACGTGTGTCTTCCCCGTCCCCGGACCCGCCACCACCATCACCGGACCCTCAATGGCATCCACCGCATCGCGCTGGGCTTGCGTAAGGGAACCGTACGCTTTCTGGAATGACGGCACCCCGCCTACCTCCTTGCGCTGTTTGACATTCGTAGAATCGGATGATTTGCGCTCTGCTGCTTTCGGCATAACAGAATCATAGCGCACCATGTACAAAAGTCTGAAATGACCGAATGGCAATAAGAGTATAAATTCCATCTACAGACAAGTTCCGCCCTTGCGCTTCTCTGGTAAAGTGCAAAGAAATTCTCTCCCCTCATTCTTTTCCCCTTCCTTTCTATGAAGAATCTTGTGCCCGTCGCCTACGTTCTTGTTCTTGTCGGCGCGCTTAACTGGGGCCTTATCGGCGTTGGCGCCTTCCTGAATCGCGACCTGAATGTGGTCAGCATGGTTCTGGGAGCCTGGCCCACTGTTGAGTGGGTTGTCTACGTTCTAGTAGGCCTGAGTGCAGTTGTGCTGCTTGTAAAAGGCAAGAAGTGCTGCATGTAGTCACATTTTTTTAAGACAGACTATAAACCGCGTGCGTAAGTGCGCGGTTTTTTAGTGCGTGGAAAAACGAGTTAGCCGAAATACAGTTCCCCGCCCCCCTCCGTTGCTCCGCTTTTTGTTTGTTTATGCCTGCCTGCCGGCAGGCAGGTGTGGGACGAATTCGACTTTTTTTATTAGGGGAATGTGTGTGTTTTTTGTATTTGTAAATCAATCACCGTACTGATCGCGAATATGTTCGTTAAAATACTGTCCTTTCGAACTGGCATTCATAAAACCTTCATATATGTGAGGTGGAACATTGTAATAGCTGTAAACACCAATTTCGCGAAACTCGATATCAAGCTGTCTTGATTGGTGGTCATATCCGATCTGTGCAATTGCCAATGAACTGACAGGTATCATTTTCATATATTTTCAGAAATCTTCTTTTTTAGAATCTATACCTTCAACCAATTTTTTTGTTTCTTTATCAAAATCTG
>JBAYNS010000070.1:0-6514 GCA_041678625.1 Candidatus Peribacteraceae bacterium | reverse complement strand
GCGCAAATTGACGCTGGAGGATGTCACGCAAGAGGCTATTGCCAAGCAGCAGGTTGCAGAGAAAACAGCACCGCGGAGACCCCACAGGCGCCCCGGTTTTGCTGCATCTCCTCCCAAGCGCAAGAGGGCGGATCAGTCGAATCAGGAACAGATTAAAAAGAAAGAAGGTACTGTGCATCTGCCCGCTGCAGTTTCCGTAAAGGAGTTTGCGGAAAAGACCGGTATTCAGGTGCCCACGGTGATTGCGACGCTCATGAAGAACGGCGTGATGGCAACGGTTACACAGACTATTGATTACGATACTGCTGCGATCATTGCAGCGGAATTAGGTGTAGAGGTGCAAAAAGATCAGGAAGTTGCGCGCGCAGAAGATCTGCTGAGCCGCAACCTTGCAGAGCTTCTAAAAGACGAATCAGAGAATTTACAGAGCCGTCCGCCGATCGTGGTGATCATGGGGCATGTTGACCACGGCAAGACCTCTATTCTGGATGTCATCCGTGAAGCGAATGTCGTTGGAGGAGAAGCAGGAGGCATTACCCAGCACATCGGTGCGTATCAGATGGTTCACGTCCCCAAGGGATCTAAGGAATCTCATGCTATTACCTTTCTGGATACGCCGGGGCATGAGGCTTTCACTGCCATGCGTGCCCGCGGTGCGCAGGCAACCGATATTGCCATTATTGTAGTGGCGGCGGATGAAGGGGTAAAACCAACGACGGTGGAAGCGATCAATCACGCAAAGGAGGCACAGGTTCCCATTCTTGTCGCCATCAACAAAATGGATAAAGAAGGCGCCGATCCCGAGCGGGTAAAGGGCGAACTTGCCGCACAGGGTTTGCAACCGGAAGATTGGGGTGGAGATGTTCCTATTGTGCTCTGTAGCGCCAAGGCCAAGCAGGGGATTGATGACCTTCTGGATTCCATTGTCCTTGTTGCCCAGATGCACGATTTTAAGGCGAATCCGGATCGATCTGCCGTTGCCACGGTGATCGAGAGTCATCTGGATTCTTCCCTTGGTCCTCTGGCAACGGTAGTGGTCAATGCGGGAACACTCCATAATACGGATGTTTTTGTCTGCGGTCGTACCTTGGGAAAAGTACGAACAATGATGGATGCGCACGGAAAGCGGCTGGAAAATGTCGGGCCGTCCGGCGCTGTGCGCGTTTCAGGATTTGATCAGGCGCCAAAGGTAGGGGATATCCTGCAAGTTGTTCCTTCTGAACAGAAAGCGCGTGCGCTTGTTGCAGCGGTGAAGGAGCAGGGAGATCGCCTGAAGAAAGGGGCGTTTGTGGATTTGGTAACCCGCCTTTCGGAAGGAAAGCTGACGCATCTCAAGGTTGTACTCAAAGCGGATACTCAGGGATCGCTTGAGGCTATCCGCGATGCGCTCAATAAGCAGGCAACGGAGACTCTCAGCGTCAAAGTTATCCACGCTGCGGTGGGAGCAGTATCAGAGAGTGATGTCATGATGGCAGCGGCGAGCGAAGGCATCGTGATCGCTTTTACCGTTACTGTGCCGGCATCCGTGCAGCGCACAGCGGATCGGGAGGGTGTAGAAGTGCGTAAGTACGATGTTGTGTACACGCTTCTGGATGAAATCGGTGCACTGCTGAAGGGGCTTGTGGAACCGGAAGAGGAAGAGAAGATTTACGGTCATGTGCAGATACTCGCTGTCTTCTTTACCAAGAGGAGCGAGCAGATTGTAGGAGGACGGGTAACTGATGGAATCATCAAGCGCCTGCCATTCCGCATTCAGCGTGATGGCGAAGAAGCCGGTACCGGCCGTATCACGTCGCTCAAGCATGGAGAGAAGGATATCAAAGAAGGCAAAGAAGGCATGGAGTGCGGGATGCGCGTAGAAACATCTCTGCTTATTTTGGAAGGAGATGTGTTTGAAGTGTACCTGCGTGAGTTCAAGCGCAAAGAGGGGAAATAGTGCGAGCTCTTATACACAAAGAGACTGTGTGATTACTGTCACAGATATTGTTCTGCGTTCATGTTGCTGCTCTCAGAAGATCATCAATCTCATTTGTAGTCAGCTGGGAGATTTTGGTGTTCTCTGCATCCATATTGAGTTTTTTCAGCAGTGCTTGTATTTCTACACCGTTCTCATTGAGTCCGTGGCTTGAGGCAAGATCACGCAGTGCTCGAATACTATTTTTGTCAGCAGGGGTGAGCTGGGTAGTATCTTTCAGACGTGCTATGTCGATGTCATTCACGGTCTTGAATGCGTTGCGGAAGTTGGCCTGAATGGTGTTCCTATCACGACTTGCGTCGATTCTCTGAGCGACGGCATCCGCGGAACCATTGTTACCGCCACCTCCGCTCCCGCCTCCGCTTCCAAAGATGCTGCCTGCTTCACGCTGTGCCTGTGCATTCCAGCCGCTCATAATGCGTCGTGGATTGCTTGCCTGCATCAAGCCCATAGCGCTGACATCAACCGTGCCGCCGCCTCTGGCTGGCACAGGAATGATCGGCGTAATGAGCGGCAGCATGCCGACCATCTTGCCGAAGTTCTGGCCCCAACTCTGAATCTTGCTGACCATGCCTTCTGCAAATTTGGCAGTCTTGAGCATGGTAAATGTTCCCATCCAGATGACCATAAGGCACATAATGAGCCACAGAAGATCCAGGAATGTATAGAGACCGCTCAGTCCCAGATTTTGTACTCCGCTCTGTGCTGCAATGGCTGGGTTGGTGCTGGCAAAATTGGCGTTGGAAAAAGCTTTAGCTCCTGCATTGAGCAGAATGTAGCCGGCTGCCATAGGGATGGCAGTGACAAAGGGCAGGAATGCCGCGGAAATAAAGGTTTTCCAAATCTTCTCCATCGTGTTGAGTTGACCCATCTTGTCGCCAATCACAAATCCAAGGAACATGAATGGCATAAAGGCGATAGTGATCCATAGCACGGGAATACGAATTGTGAATGCTACCAGCATTGCCAGAAGCGGGAAGAAGAGTGCAATCGAAAGGAGCACGGCGAACATTGCCTGCATAATCGATCGGAGAAGCAGTTGCATGTTCTGCGATCCCAGCGGTGCATTTCCTAAGTTATTTAGGTCTCCAGCTAAGCCACCAGCCGGTACCTGTGGTCTTGGCAGAGTGATAAGATCTACCAGGCGTGCGTGACTAAAAACCATACCCAGTATGATGCCCTGTGCACTGTTTACTTTATCGCTCAGATTCACTTTTTTGAAACACACTGCGTTATTGTTTAGACAGATCCAGTTTTGACCTTGTAATTCTGCTGCCTTGTCTGCAGTGACGTTGAATTCAGCATCTTCCCAAATGAAGCAAGGCTCGGTTGAGTACGCAAGCCCGTTGCTCTTCAGATACTCACATTTGCTGCCAACGGCACTAGGAAGAGAATATACAGTGGCAGTAAGTACATTAGCGACATCGATAATAACCCGCGGGAAGAACCATGAGAAGTTTACGAGTATGACAGCCAGAATAAATTTGGGGATGTAGTCTACGGCGAGATTCTTCTTATTGGGGAGAACAATGGTCAGAACTGCTCCGGCAATGAGCATGAAGACAAAAATAATATTCATGATGTCACGGCTGATCTGCCATATCTCCAGAAGGGGGTTATAGCCAGTTTTTACATTGAAGAAGATATCGACGAATGAATAAGGATCAAGCAAAACTTCCAACAGGCGGATGACAAAATAGAGCACGTAGTGAATACCGCTTAAGAGGACACCCATGAACAGGAAAATGTCATTAAAGGTCTGATCAGGAGGATTATCTGCAGCATAGGCAACTCCAGACACCAGACTTTCTACTCCTTCAAAGTGTACAAGTCCTGCAAGGACGGTAGCTGCAAGAGCCGCGAGTGTTATTTTTTTGGCAGAAACCATTCAGGTTATTGTAGCAGATTTTGTGTTCATGAACAATCTTCTTTACAGAAGAGACAGGGGTACACCGCAGGTCTTCCTGTAAACCGCGTAAGCGCTGGAAAATATACCAGAGCACAAAAGGTGTTCTAAGTTGAGTATAAAAATTGTACACTGTAAGCTCTTATTTAGGTGTATTTATCATACTTTTGGTTGTTATATAGCCATTAAAGTAGAATAAAATAATTGTACATTTAATTGATCACTTTTCTTGCACTTTCTATCTGTTCATGAGTACAGTTTGTGAACACGTTCATGCTTCTTCCCCTCGGACATGTCTTCGGTCATCCTCAAAGCACTATTTAGCTCCCAGACGAGAGTGAAATTGCTCTCCACCTTCCTCCTCCATCCGGAGGATGAGTATTACATTCGCGAGCTCACGCGGCTTCTGCATGAACAGATCAATTCCATTCGCCGCGAGTTGGAGAACTTACGTCGTATCGGGCTTGTAAAGGCGCGCCACCGCAATCGTAAGAAGTACTACCGCGTTGATCCGGAGTTCACGCTCTATCCGGAGCTCAAAAACATCTTTGCAAAAGAAATCCAGGCAGATAGCCCTATTGTAGCCAGCCTCAAAAAGCTCCCGGCCGTTGATCTGGTGTTGCTGGCCGGAAATTTTGTGGGTACAGAGAGTAAGGTGGATCTTCTGGTGGTGGGTGATGTGAAGAAGGAAATGCTCGAGGCGCTTCTGGTACAGGATCCTAGTTTGAAGAACGTGAAGTACTCTATTTTCTCTCAGGGGGATTTCCTCTATCGCCTGAGCCTGCGTGATCGTTTTATTACGGCGATTCTGAACGATCCACGACATCTGATTGTCCTCAACCTCATCCAGCGACAGATTGAGGAAGCGCAGAAATAACTTTCTACACCTTGTTCACTTTTACGAGGTTAGAGGGTTTTTCTCTTTACAGAGGCCCAGGCAGTCGGTAGCCTAGCGCGGCTTCTATGTTGCATTTCTTGCGCGAACATGCGGCTTCTACGATCAAGCGGGCCCGACCGGAAATCCGGCCGGGGTACACTGTGCGTGTACACGAGCGCATTCATGAGGGGGGCAAGGAGCGTATTCAGATGTTCGAGGGATTGGTTATTGCTCAGCACAAAGGACAATCTCCTACAGATAGGACATTTACGGTGCGCCGTATTGCATCTGGGATTGGTGTAGAGCGTGTGTTCTGTCTAGCATCTCCGACTATTGAGAAAATTGATGTGAAAAAGGTGGCCAAGATACGTCGCAGCAAACTCTTCTTCCTGCGTGGTCGTCGCGGAAAGGGGGCGCGTCTGGCTGAACGTTTTACTACTGCAGACGAATTTGCGATTGCAGCACATCAGGAGCCTGTTGCGGAACAGGAAGATGACAATGTTGCAGAAGAGCAGCAGAGCGCAGATACACAGGATACCGAGGAAAGCACGGCGGATGCTCTGGCACAAACACAAGGAGAGGAAGAGAAGAAGGAGACAGTCTAAACAAAGAGGGGGTATGATATTTGCATGCGGGCACTCCTCGTTGGTAGTTATGGCAAAGCGAATCTTGGGGATGAAGCACTTCGTGCGTATTTTTTAACAACATTCCCTGATGTTCAATGGTGTGTTACAACAGCGCAACCCAAGAGTGATCGCGATGTACCCCATCTCCCTTGTGGCATACGGTCTTTCTTTTGCCCGTGGTGGAAAACTCTACAGGCGCTCTATCAGGCGGATGTTGTGGTTTTTGGTGGAGGATCACTCTTTACGGATACTGAGTCGTTCTATGCGTGCATACTCTGGTGGTGGCATGCGCTGATATTCTGGCTGTTTCGCAAGCGTGTTGTTTTGGCGTTCCAGGGGATCGGACCTTTTAAAAACAGGGTGGGGGAATGGTGTACACGGTGGGCTGTCCGCCGTGCAGCACTTTTAACTGTGCGGGATACTGCATCGTATGCCCGTGTTCAATCATGGGGTTTGAACACAAAAGTAGTACTATCATTTGATCCGATATTTTCTTTTATTAAAAAGCAAAACCTAGATATAAGTACAAAAAATATACTCATCATAATACCACGAATGAATTCTTCCGCATCCTTCCAGGATCGGGCACGGAATCTTGCCCAAGAGCGCCCATGGCAGGAAGTGCGCATTCTCTCGCTTCAGCCGGATGCAGAGGCAGAGCAAGCTGTGTGCAGAGAGCTTGCTTCTGCTTGCGGTGGTGCCACGATCGTTCCAGTACGTACTCTGGATACTCTGTGTCAGGAGGTTGCTGTTTCTGCTCTGGTTCTCACACAGCGTTACCATGGTGCGCTCGCTGCTCTGGCTCTTCAAAAGGAATGGCAGACCATACCGCAGGCGAAGGGCGATAAGCTTGCGGAACTCCTGCGTGAAGATAAGCATGTTCTGGAAGAGCGCGTGATAGCGGGGGAGAGCGCCTTGCGCTCAATCCTCATGAATGATGTATAAACCACCCATTGCGCCGGAAGAAGTGCTCCGCCTATGATGGAGCCATGAATTCCTCTGTACCAAAGCAGACAGGAGAGCGATCTGTTGTTCCGGAAGCGGAGTGGCAGCAGCTGGATGCAGGCGTGCAAAATCAGGATTTGACGCAGGTAACGCAGCAAGTAGAGCAGCTCGACCCCGAGAAGCTT
>JBAYNS010000069.1:0-6540 GCA_041678625.1 Candidatus Peribacteraceae bacterium | reverse complement strand
CGGGGTGAACAATTTCGGAGAGAAATTATTGACTAAATATAATCTTATTGCATCATATAAACAATGAAACCTCTGGATGCCACCAAAGTCGACCGCGATGCCATCATGAATGTAATGCAGGGATTCCTGGTACCAGGTCTTGAGCAGGAATGCCGAGCAAAAGTGAATGACGTACTTGATGCCATGGAAAGCGGCGGAGAAGCGCTTAAGAGCATGATCGATTCCATACGCGAGGGGTTGGACGGTCTTTTTCAAATCAAAGACTGGGACTCTCAATCAGCTGCTCTCCACCGGTTTACGCAAAAACTTGTGGAGTTGTGTGCACAGGCACAAACCGAAGCAATGCGAAGTGTCGCTGAAATGAACTAACTCCCCTGCCCCACTTGCACCTTTGCCGGACGTAGGACTTTTCCGTTGAACATATAACCATCCTCAAAAACCTGTGTCACCATTCCCTCCTGCCCCGGACCAACCTGTAACACTTCATGCTGAGTATGATCAACAGGTTGACCGATACATTCGATCTTGGTGAGCCCCATGGTTTGCAGATTCCGGATGAGCTCCTGCTCAATCGCACTTACACCTTTTACCCATTCATGATCCTGAAGATCAGGGGGAAGATGGGCAAAAGCACGCTGGAAGTTATCAACCGTTGGCAGAAGCTGGAGGAGCGTATTCTCCAGAGCATACTTGCGCATATCCTGCGCCTCACGCTGCAGACGATCCTTGGCATTTTGCAAATCTGCCTGCGCGCGACCGGCGAGCTCCTTGAACTTCGTAAGCTCCGCCTGCAAGCGTGCGCATTCTGTGCATTCCTTTTGCGTGCCTTTAGGTTGTGCCGATGCCGCATGGCTCTTCTTCTTGGCAGGATTCATACACAGACAGTGTAACGAAACTTTGGGAACACCCAAATACATTGCCCGGAAAGTCTTTCGTCGGAATTCTTCCTGAGATTCCCACTCTTACTTTGCAAAGGAGAACATGATACGATCAGAGAAATGTTTCTGTCTGCCATGAGCCTTCTTGCCGGCATTGCACTGTTGATCAAGGGGGCCGACTGGTTGGTGGAAGGCGGTACATCCATTGCCCGCAAACTGCGCATATCTGACCTGGTTATCGGTTTAACGATTGTGTCTTTTGGCACATCCGCACCGGAACTTCTGGTCAACATCGTCGCCAGTTTGCGCGGAAGCGCGGCTATCGCCATCGGAAACATCGTGGGTTCAAACATCGCCAATGCGCTCCTGATTCTCGGTGTAGCGGCCATGGTGCGCCCGCTCGCCGTGCAACGCAGCACCGTCTTCAAGGAAATCCCCTTCTGTTTGCTGGCCTCCATCACACTCTTCGTGATGGCGAACGATGCACTGGTGGACGGCCTCTCTTCTTCTGTGCTCAGTCGCAGTGACGGCATTGCCTTCTTGGGTTTCTTCATTATTTTCCTCTACTACACTTTCGGCATTCGACACAACCACTCCGATGGAGAAGCAGAAGTACACACGGAAGAAAAACGCTCACTCTGGATATCAACATTCCTGGTAATTATCGGCTGCATCGCACTGGCGCTAGGAGGCCAATTTTCCGTGGACGGCGCCCAGAGCATCGCCCTGCGCATTGGCGTGAGCGAGGCGCTTGTAGGTATCACCGTCATTGCCGTAGGTACATCATTACCAGAATTAGTGACCTCTATCACGGCAGCGCTCAAAGGCAATACAGATATCGCCGTGGGAAATGTGGTGGGTAGTAATATCTTCAATATCTTTTGGATTTTGGGCATCAGCGCCATTATCAAACCTCTGCCATTTCAGCCATCCGTTAATCCAGATCTCATAATGGTTATCGTATCGGTAATTTTACTCTTTATCTTTGTACACACAGGACGTGTGCGCGATCGTCTGTTCTTCTGGTGGCGCACCGCAGAAGGGCACATGATTGCCCGTTGGGAAGGAGCAATCCTCTTAGCGATCTACGTAGTCTACATCGCCTACGTTGCCTGGAGAGGATAGATAACAAAAATGCCACCCCAATAAAAAGAGTGACACTTTGTTTCAAGAAATAAAATTACTCCTGTAATACCTCAACCTCAGCATCCAATGCGGCATCAACACCTTCGTCTTCTTCGACATCTTCGAGGTCTTCCGTATCGTCTGCTTCTTCGGCATCTTCAAGATCCATTACATCGTCGTTTGCTTCTTCTGCTTCCGGCTGCACTACAACCTCGGGGGCGGCCTCAGAAGGCTCTACAGCTTCAGCACCATCCTCAGTATCAACCTCTGTTGTAGTTGTACATGCAGTGAGCAATGCCAGGGAGCAAAATGCGACGCAAAATTTGAGCGGTTTCATAGAATGAATGGGGAGTGAATAAGGGGGCAATGGTACGCTATGGCTCATAACCGTTGCAAATCGAAATACTCTATGGCCATAGAACACCGTGTTTCGCTTGTTGTACGACAATCGCGCTGCTACCCTTGCCGCGCTCACGGTAGCTCAGACGGTTACCCGCCCGAACGACCGAAGTCATTCGGTCGGGCGGGGAGCGCGGGACTTCATTTATGTTCGTTTACATCATAAAAAGTTTGGCTGATGGATAAGAGTATGTTGGAATATCCACTAATCCCGACAATCGTCCATTCTCTCTCCTTCTTTCTCCACCATACTTGCCACGGTAGCTCAGACGGTTAGAGCGCGGGACTCATAAGCCCGAGGTCGCTGGTTCGATTCCAGCCCGTGGCACCATTCGACTCGCCGTTCGTGCGCGAACGGCTCGCTCATGGTAAACCACGAGAAAAACTTCCAAGCGAGTCGAATGAGTCTGAGTGAGCGAATCGAAGACCCCAACACATACAACACACAAAACACTTTTGGGTATAATCAGCCACCATGTCCGAATCGTGGTATGTCTACATCGGCCAAGCACCAACAGGCAGATACTACACAGGGATCTCCACCAATCCTCATAAACGAATTCAAGCACACAACTCTGATCAAGGAGCGAAGTTTTCGCACGATCAAGGAGCACTCAGGCTTGTGTATGTCTCTTCACCGTTCACTACGAAATCCGAAGCAAGAAAACGCGAAATCCAGATCAAAGGATGGACAAGAGCAAAGAAAGAGAAGCTGATTCGGAGGGAATGGAAATAATCTACAATAATCTCATGATCGAATATTCCATAATCACAAGCCCCGAAGACATAGATGTCCTCCATGGAAAAACTGCTCAATATCGCAGTCTGAACATTCAGTATGACAATGAAACTATTCAGTACCTCAAAGATCATCTTCTGGATGAAAATAGTTTGTATCTTATTGCGAAAGAAAATGATGTTTTTGGAGGTTTTTGTTCTATTGATCCCGATTGGTGGGAAAAGGGATTCCTCTTTTTGCGAGAAATCTATGTGGAGCCAAGATTGCATCAACAAGGAATCGGAAGTGAGTTGATGCAACGCTGTATTGCACATGCACAACATTGCAAAGCAAAAGGTGTTGTTACCGAAACTGCCTTCGATAATGTTCCTATGCAGAAACTCTGCAAAAAGTTTGGGTTTGAAGAATGGGAAAATCCCGAATGGAAGGAAGGTATTACCTACAAACTTCTCTTTTGAATCGTTCTGCAAACTTCATCCTCCTTACTACTTCAACTTTCACCTTATACCCCCACAACGTAGTAAGAATAATACCCCGTTCTACCAAATACAGACTAAACATCAGTCATCTTCTATTGGCAAAATAACATCGGCAAGGCTACTCTGCATAGCTTGAACAATACTTGCATCAACAGTGTCTGGAACCAGAGAAATTGCGTTACTTATGAGCTTCTGAACCATAGTAGCAATTGAATTATCGATTTCATTTTCCAGTACAACTTGCGTGTAAAATGCAAAAGCTAATGATGCAACCGCTAAACGCATATCATTACATAATTCCGTGACATTCGAGTCTGGTTGTCGATTTTGGAAAATATCACAAGATTCTTCGAGTCGTTGTATTGGTATATTCAAATCAGAGTTACTATTTGATTCCATGAAGTTAATTTAGCACAAACACAAGCATGTTCTTTCTACTCATCCTCCTCACCACCCCCACTTCCATCCTCACCAAAACAACGTAGTATGGTTGGTACCTCGTTCTACCAGAATAAGATGACTTCCAAAAACACTTTTAGAATGTATTATCTACGAACGGGCGCAGATGCGGCGAAGCTCGCGAAGCCGATCCAGCCCGTGGCACCATACAGGGTGCAAACGTTATGAAATTAAGACTTTTCTCCTAGGGGTTACAAAATCCGAAAAGGGGGGTTACAATGTTACAAAAGAGAGGTTACAATATAGCTATGGAGCAATTAAATCCTAGCATTGGCGATTTTATCATTGAGAACTTGCCCGCTCATTCGAGCGACATAGTTCATTTGATTTCCAAGAATTTTAATATTTCACGGCAAAAAGCACATAAACATCTTTTGAAACAAGTACAGCAAGGTAAGGTAATACGAACAGGAAAAACACGAGCGACAAGATATTTTCTAGCAAGCGGTGATCATATTGAATTTGAAATCAAAAACGACGATTTATTAGAAGAAGATAGGATATGGTCACGCTTTTTAAAGCCACGTATGTCGCACTTATCAAAAAACGTCTACGACATATGTCAGTTTGGATTCACGGAAATTCTCAACAATGCAAAGGATCACTCAGAAGGAAAAAATATTCTCTGCCGTATGACCATTGAAAATGGAAAAATTATATTGATTGTGATGGATGATGGGGTAGGCATTTTTCAAAAAATACAAAACGCATTGCATCTCACCTCTATTAGGGAGGCAGTATTGCATTTATCAAAAGGGAAGTTCACAACTGACCCAGAAAAACATACTGGACTAGGTATCTTTTTCACTTCGCGAATTTTTGATCAATTTGGGATTCTTTCCAGTGATATGTACTACATCTTTCACGAAGGTGATTGGCTATTGGCCGAGGAGCGAAAGCAAGATGAAACAGGAACATTTATTAAAATGGAGATCAATGTTGCATCACGCCGTGTTGCGCGCGAGGTTTTTGATCAATATGCAGATACAGATGAAGATGTAGGCTTTCACAAAACCATTGTGTCCGTCAGGCTTAGCGCTGACGCAAATGATCCACATGTTTCACGCTCACAAGCAAAAAGATTACTGATGGGATTAGATCGCTTTCGCAACATTATTCTTGATTTTAAGAACGTTCAAACAGTTGGCCAACCGTTTGTGGATGAGGTATTCAGAGTGTTCCAGAATCAACATCCCAATATACAAATCACGTGGCTTCATGCCAGCCCTGATGTTGAATCCATGATTAAACGAGGCATTGCAGAAAGAGATCAAAGAAAAATAAATTACTAGCATAGTAACTTAAACTGTATCTTACTCGTTTTCCAGCGAACAGATGCCATATAACATCGTTCACACTCTGTACTGCTACACTCAAACATCCTCCACATCTTCCGAGAGGAGAACATATGTAATATCGCTTTGAGGTTTTTCAACAACACAAGGATTGACAACAGTAAGCAGGCTCATGATAAATCACTCTTTCTCTTACCAACAAATCAGATGATTCTGATGGTTTACCGCAACCTTCCAATCCAGCTGGGCCAGTTTCCGTTGCCTTCAGAAATCATAAACTTTGCGGGAATGGTCAATCCCGGCATAAGAAAACGGTACGCACTGTAGCTACCTATACGCCCGATCCAGGCAGGCCACCGAACATCATCCGGCGCCACTGCTTGAACACTGCGCGGTTGCAAATCCTCCAAGCGGTACGCAAGTGCGCTTGGGACAGAAGAAAGAATGAACGCGGCAGTTGCTACAGAAGCGATGAGTCGAGTCACCATAAAATCGGGGGGAAGTAAAAGGAAGTGTACCGACGTATTCACTCTCCTGTCGAGAATTTCTAGCGCATTTCCTATTTTTCGCTCTCTCTCTGACACTTTACACAGCGAGTCGCGGAAGGAACGGCATTCAGACGTGCTTTAGATATCGGCAGACCGCAATCTTCGCATTGGTTGTGTGTACCATCTTGAATACGCGCAATGGCAACATCAACATTACAGAGTTGCTGCTCAACAAGCTCCACTTCACCAATGTGTAGCGGTTCATTCGTTGCCCCAAGTGCCATATCTACTACATCACCTCCTGCCCTCATATCATCGGACGACGCCAAAGCTCCTAATTCCTGTGGGAGACGCTGACGCAGATCATCACGCATCGCACACAACTGCTGATAACGACGCTCTGATTCTGGAGGAATACTCGATGCGATCAGCGTATCTGCGGGCAATGAATGGAGGTTTTTGCTCATAAAGAAAGTGGCTGCCCATTATGGCGAGCAACCTGCTGCTGTCAATCAAAATTTACGGAACAAAAATCCCATTACGCTGCGCCGCAAGGAGCGCCATCACGGCGTGCTGCGCGTAATCTATGCGTTCAGTATTTTTAAGAAGCGACTGTTGAAAACCGCCAATCGCACGCCGAGGATTGAGGAGATTGATGGCGCTTTGCGGTGTGTACTG